>NZ_DALZCD010000025.1:0-23733 GCF_031978025.1 Erwinia sp. | reverse complement strand
CGATGTTATTTATGTCAGCCTTCCGTGAGGCCGAGCTGGCTCAGCGTCGCTTCGAACGTGAGCTGGAAATTGCCGTGGCACAACGGCAATTCGTCTTGCATTACCAGCCGCAATTCAGTGTGTCGACTGGCGACCTTGTTGGCTGCGAAGTGTTGATTCGCTGGCAACATCCTACCCGTGTCCTCCTCAGGCCGGCCCAATTTTTTGATATTCTGCTGACAAGCCCGCTGTCGGTTACGCTCGGTGAATGGATAATCCGTACTGCGCTGGCGCGAGTGCGTGAATGGCAAACACATTGTCCTGCGTTACGCGTCAGTATCAACCTTTTTCCTTCTCAACTGAGTCACGCGGAACTGGCTACTGTCGTATGGGAAAGTACCGAGGGGAACGCCAGTTTTGTCGACCTTGAGGTTGATGAACCTCTGTTAACGACCTTAACAGAAGAACAGCCGGATCTTTTCGAGGCGGTTGGCGCAACGGGCGCCTCCTTTATCATCGATCATTATGGGCGCACGCTGGGCTCGATGAATTTGCTGCAGTACGATTTTGTGGCCGGGCTGAAAATTGATAAAAAGCTGACCGGCCAGCTCGAAGAGAACAGGCATGTACGCATGATGTTTGAAACCATTACCACGCTCGGCCACAGCCTGAATATCAGCGTACTGGCTGAAGGCGTTGAAAGTGCGGCGCAACGGGCATTGGTAAAAGCCGCGCACTGCGATGTTGTTCAGGGAAACGGACTCTGCCAGCCACTAACAGAAGAGGATTTTGAAGCCTGGCTGTGCGATAAGACAGCCGGGGAGCATGTCTGATACATCAGTATTATAAAGGTATAAAATCAGACCGGGCAGGGCTTTCCTCATGCAAAATTAAGCTTACCTTCAGACTGAGGGAGGTAAGCCCCCGCTAATTTGGATTATTTTCTTATATTTGAGTTATTTGCCTGGATTTAAGCAGGCCATTCCTTCGTTCCCTTAAGGCCATTCCCCTTCATGCTAAAGCGCAGCTTATAAATAAATTAAGCTTACACCAGACCATGCCGATAATGAGGGTAAGTCACTTGCTCCGGAGGGGAAATGTTTAATCGTATAAAAGTCGTTAACAGCATCATTATCGTTCTTTGCCTGCTGGGTTTAATGCAGATTGTTTCCAGCGCATTGTCCTTACAGGGCGTGGTTGCTGACAAAAATAATTTTCAGATGGTAAAGAACACGGCCAGCCGAATTAACAGCTTTACAGATGCCTGGGTACAGCTGAATCAGGCGCGTATTGCACTGAACCGTGGAATGTTGCGTCTGCAGATGACGTCGGATGGCTCGCCGTCCGGCGATACGCTGGAAAGTATCGTAGCGGAAGGTCGACAGCTTCTTGCCCAATCCAGGCAGAACTTCGATCTGTTCAATTCCTTTCCGGTTTCTAAAAACGTTAATCTGAGCAGCCTTAAAACCCTGCAGGATAATTACCTTGCCTATGCGGATGTGCTGGATAAAGCGCTGTCTCTGGCCGGGCAAAGAGAGCTTAATGCCATCTTCGCCCTGAAAACCCAGAACTACCAGCTGGCTATGCAGCAGAGTTATTCCGCCTGGCGCAATACCATACAAACGGTAAACGATCGTGGCGTCAGCGAAAACCGTAAAACGTATATCCAGATGATATGGACCGCGTGCTCTGCCATCGTGCTGGTGGTGGTGCTGTTAACGCTCAGCTGGATGGGGCTGCGCAGGGTGCTTATCAAGCCTCTGTTTACTAACATGCAGCAGATACAAGCTATTTCACAGGGTGACCTGACCCGGACCATTGTCGCCGAAGGCACCAACGAAATGGCTGAACTGGCGAAAGGCATTCTTGAAATGCAGCAGGCTCTGATCAGCACCGTGACTACCGTGCGAAGAAGCTCGGATTCGATTTACAGCGGGGCTGGTGAAATTGCTTCTGGAAACAGCGATCTCTCTTCACGCACGGAAGAGCAGGCCGCCTCACTGGAACAAACTGCTGCCAGTATGGAACAGCTCACCGCAACGGTTACGCTTAATGCGGCCAATGCGCGTCAGGCTTCGCAGCTTGCTGTAGAAGCGTCACACAGAGCGACGGAAGGCGGGAAAGTGGTTAGCGAGGTGGTCAGCACAATGCAGGATATAGCGACCAGTTCCGCTGAAATCGCGGCGATCATCAGCGTAATCGATGGCATTGCTTTCCAGACCAATATCCTGGCGCTTAACGCTGCGGTTGAAGCCGCGCGTGCAGGCGAACAGGGCCGCGGCTTTGCCGTTGTGGCGGGTGAAGTGCGAAACCTTGCCCAGCGCAGTGCGCTGGCGGCGAAAGACATCAAGACGCTGATTGAAAAATCCGTGAATCGTGTTCAGAGCGGTGGCGCTCAGGTTGAACGAGCCGGGGAAACCATGTCTGAAATAGTCAGCGCGGTCACCCGTGTGACCAGCATTATGGCGGAAATCACTTCAGCTTCTGATGAACAGAGTAAGGGCATCGAGCAGATTGGGGTAGCCGTCAACGAAATGGATCGCGTTACACAGCAAAACTCGGCACTGGTTCAGGAGTCCGCTACGGCGGCATCAACGCTTGAAGAGCAGGCGCGGATGCTTATCCAGTCCGTGGCGGTCTTTCATCTCAGAAATGAACAGAAAAGCGTGGTGGCATCACCTTCACCGGTGGCCGCAAAGCGTAGCATGACGCCTGAACCGGTCAGCACCGGCGGCGACTGGATCGCGTTCTGATGATAAGTCCGTCGCGGCATTAAACGCGATTGCCCTCAGAAAACGTATTCTCACCCGGAGAATACGTTTTCTGCCAGAGGAAAAAGTCCGCAAATACCTTTCTCAATAACTCGCCTCTTATCCTTTATAACCGCCCGTTTAAGATGACCCTTCCTGCCTCTTTCTGATCAAATCGATCGTCAGAAGCCGCCTTCTGGCCGGTTAAAAGCACTCTCGCATAAGCAGAAAAAGCCTCACCTTTCTGCGTACCTTATGTCTGAATTATCCCGGGCGGAAAAATGCCGGGGCTCAGGTTACAATAGGCCAATTAAATAAGCCCTCAGTCGGCACAATATAATACGGGCAGCATTCGTGTCGGCCATTTTTTCCTGACAGGGAACGATAATGAAAAAATATTGGTGGGAAGACTTCCTCGATCATGAGCATAGCTGGCAGGGTTTAGTGATAAATGTCGCTCAAAACGACGCCCGGCCACTCGAGATGCAGAGCGGGCATAACGGGCGTCTGGCGTTAAAGGTCAAAGGCGAAACGCTGTTTTGGGCAACCGTACTGAAAGATCACGGCGGCGTCTGGTTAATATTTAATGCCGAACATACCGCCCAACAGCAGCTCCTGCCGACCGTGACCTCAGCAGATGTTGAACGGGCAAAACGGGCGGGTGAAGGGCACAGTACCCGCTTCTGGAGCCGCTTCTTTGCCGGACAGCTGATGGCAGGCCCGGCCCCCTTACTGGCACCGGGACGCTGGCTGCTGCGTCCCATGGATCAGGTTAAACCGACGGCACCGTACGTTTTGGGTAAAAGGCTGCCCGTTGAAAAGTGGCGTTTTCAGACACCGGCCTGTAGCGCATCGATGAATATTTCCTGGTCTTTGTATAGCGAGGATTTTCCCGATTTGCAGGCACCGAAAAAAGTGCAGCTGGTTGACTGGTGGTGGGGAGGTTATTTGTTGCTTGCTCGTTATCCGGTAGAGCCGGAAAGCGGACGCGTAAAATGGTGGCGGAAGAAGAGCCTCGAAGGATCGCTTCCTCCTGTTCTGGTTTGGTTTATTAGCGGACTGGCATCGTTTGTGATCCTCGACGGGCACGATCGTTTACAGGCTGCGCTGGCAGAAGGGATCCAGCCGCAATTTTTGGTGTTAAGCGAGATCGGCGAGCAGACATTTACGCCAGATGAAAAGAAGCGGCAGCAGGTTTTACAGTCGCTGGCCATCCAACAGGAAAAGCGTAAAAAGGCGCCAGCCTCTGTGGACGCTATGAATCAGTCGCTGATAGAACTGTATGATACGCAGCATCTCTATGCGCTTACCCACAGTCGCGCGGTATTAGGTAAGGGTGAAGGTTGGGAGCGTGAGGTAAAAGCTTATTTGCAACAGCATGATCTTAAGGAATATCTGGTTAATATTCTCGCGCGGGAGGAGTAATTTCTTAGCGCGATCGCACAGGCAGGGTGTCGATGTGAGCAAAAATAAATCAGGCACCCTGTTGATACGCTATTCGACTTTACTTTCCCTTGCCGGGAGAGGTAGATTCCAGCGACGAAAAACACCCTTAAGACTTTGCTGGAGCACTGGCTTTGACCGTTCATGTGATGGACATAAATCGTATTCTGATTAACAACTATCCCTGGTCCTATCTGGGCGAAGTGGCTGTCAGATCGCTGATTACTTTTTCTTTGGTTTACTTCTTTTTGCGTTTTATCGGCCGCCGCGGCGTCAGGCAGATGTCGCTGTTTGAACTGGTGCTGATCCTGACATTGGGGTCGGCCTCGGGCGATGCTGCTCTGGATGCTGACGCGCCGCTGCTTCCGGTCGTTATGACCTTTATTGTCGTTATCGGGCTTTACCGTGGCTTTATCATGCTGATCAACCACAGCGAACGCCTGCAGCGGGCGCTGGAAGGAAAACCTTTGTTGATGGTGGAAAATGGCGAGCTTTATTGGGAAAACGATCGCCGACACAAGCTGGCGCATGAGGAGTTTTCTATCATGCTGCGCCAACGTGGCGTCCATCATTTAGGGCAAATCGAAACCGCCTTTCTGGAAATCGATGGTGAAATCAGCATCTACTATTTTGCGCCAGAAAGCATACGTTATGGCTTGCCGGTTTTCCCTAAACGTTACATCGAGGACGTAACGGATATCAACTACCCAGGCTGGTATGCCTGCACGCGTTGCAGCCACACGGTACAGATATTTGCTCCCCAGCGTTTTAAATGCGGTCGCTGCAGCCAGCAGAGGGCTACGCCAGCCAGCAATCAGCCACGCATCCCCTGATGCTCAGGCATTTTGCAAGACGCTGCCATTGTGTTCGGGCGCGAATTCAGAGACTATTCGCGCCCTGTTTTATCCGTTAAGACAACACCTGTATGACAAAGCTTTCACAAATAAATCAATTTATAAAAAGATTCTGGCCCCGCCCGGTGGCCGTCGCTCCCCGTCAGATCCTGCTCTCCAGCCTGGGGACCTTTACAGGATTGCTGCTCGCCAGCCTGTTCAGCCACTGGGCGCTGGGTGAAGTTAACCTCTGGTTTATCGCGCCGATGGGCGCTTCCGCCGTCTTGTTGTTTGCCGCACCCGCCAGCCCGCTGGCCCAGCCCTGGTCCGTTATTGGCGGTAATTTTGTTTCCGCTTTAACCGGTCTGGCCGTTGCCCACTCTGTTACGCAGCCAGCCGTTGGGGCGGCACTTGCCGCTGGCCTGTCTGTTGTGCTGATGTTCAAGCTGCGCTGCCTTCATCCCCCGGGCGGCGCCATCGCATTGACTGCCGTCATGGGTAGCCACACGGCAGGAATGAGTGGCTACCATTTTGCTTTTGTCCCGGTTCTGCTTAATTCCGTCTCGCTGACCTTGGTCGCAATCCTCTTCAATAATTTGATCGGTCGCCGTTATCCTCATCCGCTTTCTGCCGCAGACGCTGTGCCAAAACCCGTACACATGGATGTCGCGATTTCCCGGCAGGATCTCCACGAAGCGTTAATGAAGGGTGACTTTCTTGATATTGATGAAGAGGACCTGCAGGAAGTGTTACAGCAGGCCGAAAACATCGCGTTAAGGCGTCAGGCAGGAAAGACATTTGCACAACAGGCTGCTTCTGACCGAAAAGCCAGGCGCTAATGGCTGTTTGCTTGTTCAGCAGGCTGAGTTGCGGGTGACCCTGTCACTTCGGTCAGTTTTTTACCGGCCGCCAGTGCCAGCGTCGCCAGATAACGAGCCGCCGGAAAGAGGGCGTCGTCATCGACACGGAACTCAGGATGATGCAGGGGCCACGGCCCACCGGAACCGACCATCACGAACGCGCCTGGGATCCGCTGCTGATAGAAAGCAAAATCTTCCCCTATCGGACTGGCTTCAATGGTGCGTGCTTCCAGGCCGCTGGCGCTGGCCTGCCGGAGAGCAAAAGCGGCCCAGTCGGCATCGTTGCAGACGGAAGGCGGCCCAGGCTGCCAGTCCAGCGTGATCTCTGCCGTAAAGGCAACGCCGAGTCCATCAAGCAGCTGGCGCATCCGCTGCTCAAGCAGGCGGCGGCTCTCTGCGTTAAAAGTGCGTACTGTCCCTTCCAGCCATGCCGCTTCCGGGATCACGTTCCAGGTCGTACCGCTGTGGATCTGCGTAATGGAAATTACCGCATTTTGATCGGAAGGCAGATTACGGGCGATCAGCGTTTGCAGGGCGGTAACCAGCTGGCCGGCAATCACGATCGGATCGTTGCCCTGATGAGGACACGCCGCGTGCGTCCCTGTTCCTTTAATACTTATAGCGAACCGATCGACGCCTGCTGTCAGCGCGCCCGCTTTACATCCCACTACACCGACCGGCAGTCCCGGGTCGTTGTGCAGGCCGAAAATAACGCTGGCATCGTTCAGCGCGCCGCTTTCCAGCACGGCCGGTGCGCCCTGACCGGTTTCTTCCGCTGGTTGAAACAGCACGCGTACACTTCCGGCCAGCTGCGCCCGTTCTTGCTGGAGCAAAATTGCCGCGCCCAACGCCGCCGAAGCGTGAAAATCATGACCGCAGGCATGCATTACGCCAGACGTTTGCGAACGGAAAGCGAGATCGGTTTGCTCCTCAACAGGTAATGCATCGATATCGCCGCGAAGAACCACCAGTGGGCCGGGCTGGCTACCCCGAATTTCTGCCACCAGGCCGGTCAACAACGGCAGCGCCAGCACCGTAATATCATGCCTCGCCAGCTGCTCGCGCAGATAAGCCGTGGTAGCAAACTCCTGACCGGAAAGCTCCGGAAACTGATGCAAATGGTGGCGGACTTCGTTCAGATAGCGTGCAAATTGCGTCATAGCATTATCTCGTTTAGCCGACGATCCTGCAGAACAGGTCGACGATTTTTTATGTATGGCGTAGGGAGCTTCCCCTGGCTGGTAGTGCGCGGCACCGCAACCTGTTGTACGCCACTTCGCTTTAAAGACGTTCTGTTTAGCCAGGCAAATAGCCTTGCACTGGCCGATACGGCAAGGGTAATAGCCTTTGCAAATTCCTGAAGGTAATAGCTTTAGAGCGTATCAGCCTTCGGGAGAAGGCCAAATCTCGATCCCGGTAAAGCATGTGCAAAATCGATTATTAGAGACAGTTGAGCGAGTGATAACGCGGTATATCCGCTATGACAAGAGCAGGGTGTGTAAAAGGAGGGGCAGGCTGCAATGGCGAGGCCGGGTCTTTGAGCCGGCGCGACCGGCGGCGCTGGCCCACATCTGTTTAAGGGCTGGCGCCGTCAGTCAGGTTTTAAGGCGGTTAAAGCGGCCCGGTGTCATAGCCCGGTTTGTCATTAATGTTATACAGCGTGGCGGTAGCGGCAAGCACGGACTGCTCATCATGGCCGGGTTTGTGGGAATCCACATGGGTTATATGGTAGCCGACTGCGCCTGCGGCCAGCGCCTTTTGTACCAGTGCATCATGCAGGTCTTCGAGTGAGGTTGCCCAGCTGACTTCCGTTACGCCGAAGGGCGTCAGCAGGGCTTTTTCCCGGTGAGACAAGCCTGAACGAACCAAAACCGGCTCGGTCGATTTAGCAGAAAATATAGAGAGCACATCCTGAACTAATGCTTTCATGGTCTCATTCCTCATTCATGTAAGCCGGCACGGCGACACATAGTGTTATGTGACTGAGTGACTTGTTAATAAAAAGTAAACCTGGAACCATAAAACGCCTTTCTGGCGCGCCGCTTTTAGCTATTGCTGCTACTTTGTGCCTGGAGAAAATTCTGCACACATCTGAAGGGGAAATACGCTAAGGTTTTTTCATTTGATTACATTTACAGGCACGTCAATCTGTTGGCACCACGCAGCAAAGCCCGCGGGCGATAGTCGGTTCGGGAGTGTTACCACGCTCTCAGAGCTGTGCTCAATGCTGCAGACAGGGCAACCTTCATCACCGTTGGCTCACCATCCTTCACCCGCATCCGCTTCAAATCTGGCAACAACCCAGGCCCTTCAGCTTTACGGCAATGCGATTCTTCCTGCGCACCAGGGAAAAATCAATTAGCGCCTGAAAATATTCCGCACGGGAAAATCCCGATTAATAAGCCTGAGTGATAAAGCTATTAATTATTCATTAGCTAGTAATGCTGTAGTCAGCGTGTAAAATTTCCTTCAGGCGAGTATTGAGCAGCAACAGAGAAATGCTATTGCGCGCTCTCTGCCCGTTTTAATGTCATTTCTGCAAGCCGACTTCGATTCTAACGCCTATAAAGTGCGTTTGTTATCTTCTTTATTTTATTCGTGATAGCGGCTGCACTTTTCTCATCACCACCACGTGAATATCTATTAAGGACTAACCAGTGAAAATATTGACTCTATTATTAGGGGTACTGATCAGCTCATTTACTGCGACAGCAGCCGATATGTCTGGCGGGGCTGATAACTTTTATCAAAGTGAGAAGGTAACCCGTCAAAAGGTCTCCTTTAAAAATCAGTATCAGATGACCGTAGTCGGCGATTTATTTATGCCTGAAGAGGAAGGGCAGAGAAGTCAACGTCCGGCTATTATCATTGGTCATCCTATGGGAGCGGTAAAAGAGCAGAGTGCCACGCTCTATGCCCAAAAGCTGGCGGAACAAGGGTTTGTGACGCTGGCAATCGATCTTTCCTTTTGGGGAGAAAGCGAAGGTAAACCCGGTCATCTGATCTCACCAGAAATTTATACCGATGATTTTAGCGCCGCCGTTGATTATTTAAGCATGCGGCCCGAGGTGGATGCAGATAAAATTGGCGCGCTGGGGATCTGCGGCAGTGGAAGTTTTGTCATTAGCGCGGCTAAAATTGATCCACGAATGAAAGCCATTGCTACGGTCAGCATGTACAACATGGGGGCCGTGTTCCGTCATGGCCTGAATCATACCGTTACGTCTGAGCAGCGGAAAGCCCTGATAAAAACGGCCACGGAGCAGCGCCTGACGGAATTTAAAGGCGGAGAAATCGCCTATATTCCAGGAACAGTAAACAGGCTTGACGAGAAAACATCCGCGATTCAACGTGAATTCTTTGATTTTTATCGCACGCCACGTGGCGCTTATACACCACAGGCCGAGAAAGAAGAGCTCACTACAAAACCGATGTTGAGCAGCATTGGGAAGTTTATGAATTTCTATCCTTTCAACGATATTGAAACTATTTCACCCCGTCCAATGCTGTTTATTACCGGTGATAAGGCGCACTCTAAAGAGTTTAGTGAAGATGCCTACAACCGTGCTGCACAGCCGAAAGAGCTCTATATCGTACCGGGCGCAGGCCATGTCGATTTATACGATCGTACCGATATCATCCCGTTTGCTAAGCTGGCTGCTTTCTTCAAGACTTCTTTAAAATAATTTTCTGAAGCCGCATGCTGAAAAGTGCGGCTATTTTGCAGGAGACGTTATGCATTTTACGCAGACTGTCATTGCTGGCTTTATATTGGCATATTCTGTTTCAGGCCATGCAGGGGTTGTAAGCGGGAGGCCGCCAAAATTTTTCGGCCTACCATTTTAGTGATCTTTCGGAACCTCGATAAATCCATCAGCAATCCTCTGGGCCAGTCGCTCCCTCCATTTCCCGTCACCGTTTGCCCGTCTTCTGTCCGGAAGCTGACCATATCTCCGGGCCGAAAATCCTCCATGCTTTGCCGGGTTCGCTGGCGCTGTAACATATTGAGTCGGTTAGGGATTCTACGCCGGAACCGCCGAAATTTCCGTTACCTCAGTTTCAGCCCAGAAACCTGTATTTGAATTAGTTGATGTGCTCCCTCTACTAAACGTGTAATTAACGTTGCTTTCTATCTATCTCTCTTAAAATATCATCAAAGATATGCTTGAATTTTTCTCTCATACTATTAGTTTGTGACTGACTAACCATCTCACCTTTTGGTAAAAAGTTGGCAGAGTCAAAATCTATAACATAGAACTCGCCCTTATTATATATGACGTTCCCCTTATTTATATCGTAATGTATAATCCCATTGTTTTGCAACGATTTAGATAGCTTCTCCGAAGGGTTACTGGTTTTGACAGCCGTCTCTATCTCTTTTAATAACTCATAATTAGATGAGCTTTTAACATCACTTAATACATATCCATCTATCTTCTTTAATTTCACTGATACAGAAGCAGAACCATCTTTGAATGGGGTGATACTTACTTTACCTGCACCATCCCCATAATATCTGTTGAATCCTTTTGCATTGTTATTTGCGGCAACGAGCCTGGATTTGTGGCGCTCATCAATACGGCCCTTATATGTTTTGTTAACAAATCCATTACCCATATCATGAACCTCACTGATACTTCCTGTACCAATGACAACGGGTTTAGGTGAGGTCTCTATATGTGACATAGCCTCTGCTCTGGACATGCCTGCACTTTCCATCATATTTTCTTGAGGAGTGTTTATATAGTTAACTCCTTGCTCCCTGCTAAAACAAACAGGAGTTATTTCCTTACTGCCAAATATTTTTTTACCTCTAACCATAAATTGTGAGTCAGCTACCCCATCCTCTAACCTGATTAACTTGAAGTAAACGTCGTCATATTTTAGATAAAGTGTTCCTTTCGCCGACTCATATAATCCAGGATTGTTTTCAGATGGTTTAAATCCCCTGATTTTTCTTTTGGGAATTCCATTTTCCCTGCTCTCTTTAAGCTTGCTTATCAGTCCGTCAGAAAGATGTAAGCACAATGAACCCGGTGATCGTCCAAGTCGACAAGGTGAATAGTTTACTGAGAATTTCTTCTTTTCATTGACAATGAAATATCTTTTATCAAAACGGGTCACTCTGATATCAGCATCGTCAGTTTTTATGACACCCCTTAAGCTCACATTTTTTTCACTTGCTGGAATGTAACGATAGAACTTATCACTAATTTTTATTGCATAAAAGGACTCGGCAGTTTTTTTATTTGTTAATGTGTATATACCATGCTGATTTGGATTTATTGAATAAAGTGTTTTTTTGCCTATGCTCCCACTCAATAATTTGCCTATGCGATGCTGGAAGGAAATGTTATCTCCAGAAGTTTTAATGTACCTGTGAGTTTTTGTCCATTCTTTATTTTTAGAAGAGTAAGATATTCTTCGGAGCTTACCATTGCCGTTAGCAAAATAGTCACCATTTTTAATGGCAAACCCTTTATCTACCCCTTTAATATTAACTGATAATTTGTTGTTTTTAAAAAGCAAGCCATCAGGCACCCTTAATTGATCTTCAATTGTTTGTCCATTTGAGTTTTTCGGAGAGGTATCTACGATGCTTTTTCCCAAAGCAAGAAGTTGATCATTTGCTTCCGATAAATCATCTACATTCAATTTTTTATTATCTATGCTGTCAGCTATCATTCTGAATAGTGGTCCACCTAATCTTTGCGTAACCACCAGTGCCTGACTACCAGGAATTAATGCTGTAATAATCGATATCGTTTTATCTACCGTTGAGGTTATTGATAAAAGATTAGATATTTCTTTCTGGGTTGGACATCGATGATGATTATTATAATAATGAATAACCTGAGATTCTTTTGCAAGTTCACTTACAGGATTGCTTAAACTTTTTCCAATCTGTCTGAACACATTTGAAATAGATAAATTCTGCCGTTCTTCAATACACGAAAAATCCAGCTTTTCGATTTTAACATCATCAGGAACAGGGGAGGAAGTTGTTGTTTTCGGTTGAAAAACAGCATATCTGGGAAATCTTTTTATTGCTTTATTCTGGTATCCTCCTGCGGGTAAGGCACTGGCTTCTGGAAAGCGCAAAGGGTCATGTTGAAGCATAAATTCACCCGCCCTGGACAGGGTTTGTGGGATAGGATTCCAGAGAGTGCTGAGTAAATTATTATCGTTATCCGATTGCTCAACGTTTTCAGACACTGGATGTTTCATTTCGCTCCCGGATACGGCTGTTCTGCCAGCTGCAGCTAAGGGGGAATCAGCGAACCGAGCCTGGCTCAACAGCATCAACAGCGGTGCGGCTATGCCTTGTCGCGGAGATGTAGTCTGGGGCCTGCTCAGTTCTGCGTGAGAATTGACTGCTCTGTTAATGCTGCTTCCTAAATGGTGTATTCCATCCGGGATGGCAGAGTGGTCCCGGTTTATGCCCTGAGCCGGTGTTGTGGAGCTTCCCCTGATATTATCGTGAAGTTTATTCTGATAAGCTCCGGCTGTAACTCTGTGCTGCAACGCTGATACTGGCATGATTAAGTCCTGGTCCATGTAAAAATGACTTATATTGCATATCTGTGCCTGTATTACTTTCAATTAACAATCCTTTCGCTTATTTACTCCCTTCCGGAAGTGTCCGACTCCGTATTAACGTCCGGTATACTGTTGGCCGTGACACAGAAAATAATTCAGCCAGGTCGCTAATCGAGTATTGGCCGGTTTCATGCATCCGGCACAGCTCTCTCTGTTGTTTTTCTGACAACTTTGGTTGTTTCCCCCGTAATTTCCCTATTGCCCGGGCAATGGCCATTCCTTCCCGGGTACGCAGGCGTATCAGGTCGCCTTCAAATTCTGCGAAGGTCGCCAGCACGTTGAAAAACATTTTCCCCATCGCGTCTGACGGGTCATAGAGGCTGGCTCCGAGCGCCAGCTTCACGCCCCTGGCCTGTAATGCACCCGCAATTTGCAGGCTTTTTCATTACTACGGCACAGGATGGCCCAAATGCAAAACAGTACCCCTATACCGCATGACGCAATCTTTAAAACTTTTCTGTCCAATACGCGGCACGCCCAGGATTTTATGGAACTGTATCTGCCCGAGTCACTACGGGGAATCTGTGATTTAAAGACGCTCAGGCTTGAGTCGGACAGTTTTGTCGATGATGACCTGCGAGCCTGCTACAGCGATATCCTTTACTCCCTTAAGACCGTCCGCGGCGACTGCTATGTCTACGTGCTGATTGAGCATTAGAGTTCGCCAGACAAAATGATGCCTTTCCGCCTGTTGCGGTATGCCATTGCAGCTATGCAACTACATCTGGATGCCGGACATAACATGTTGCCGCTGGTGATACCCGTGTTGTTTTTCCAGGGCGGCCGATCGCCTTATCACAGCATGAACTGGCTGGATCTTTTTAATGAACCCAGGCACGCAGCACAGCTTTACAGCGGCCATTTTCCGCTGGCCGATATTACTCTTATTCCGGATGATGAAATTTTAAAGCACCGCAAAATGGCTCTGCTGACGCTGCGGCAAAAACATATTCGCCTTCGCGATCTGCACGAACTGTTTATCCCTATCGCTCAGCTGATGCAGGATAACGATCTGAGCGGTCAACAGCAGGCCGCGCTGATAAACTATATGATTCAGGCAGGAGAAACGCCCGATGTAAAAGGATTTCTCCATGAACTGGCAGAGGCGTTGCCACAGCATAAGGATGAACTGATGACCATAGCAAAAAGGCTTGAAGAGATGGGCAGAGAACAGGGAATGCTGCAGGGAATGAAGCAGGGACTTGAGCAAGGGCCATCAGGAGGGTGAACGCGAAGCCAGCCTGAAGATTGCCCGCAACATGCTGGCGAAAGGTTTTGACCGCGCAGCCGTTATGGAAGTGACCGGACTGTCGCCGGACGACCTCCATCAAATCAAACACTGAATTATTTTGCTTTGAACGCCGCGCCGCCAGCCTCTACGGTTATCGGCGCGGCGATTCAGACTGCAATAAACTCGCGATAGCCTGAAACAATCACGTAAATCGCGAAGTAGCTGAAGATGGCGGCAGAGGCCATGTAGGAATATTTCAGCAGGCGTGCGCCCAGTAGCCTGCCGCCGAAGCTGCCTGCCAGGCACAGCACGCAGGTCCAGAACACGCCCGCCAGAAAAAACCCACCCAGAAACCAGCCCGCATCCGTTGCGCTGTGCTGGCCCATTCGGGAAATCAGCGCACCGCCAACGGTGGCGAACCACAGGATTGCCGTAGGAGAGGACATAGCAAGCATCACGCCGCGGCCGAACTCCCTGCTTAGCGGTCTGGCCTGCTGCTGCCTGTCAGTGCGCAATTCGTCCTGACGGCGGAACGCAGCCAGCGTCATTTTTAGCGCGAACCACAGCAGCATTGCGCCACCGCCAAGCCACAGCATCCAGCGTACCGCAGTAAACTGCAGCAACACCGTCATACCGGCCAGCGCGAGCAGCGCGTACGCCAGGTCACCGACACAGGTGCCGATGCCCAGCCAGAAACCGTGAAAGTAGCCGCGCTGCATGGCCAGGGTTATCATGGCGATATTGGCAATGCCAATATCCAGACAGAGCGACAGGCTGAGAAAAAAACCGCTGGAAAATTGCATACGGAAGAGATCCTTATAGCCGGGTGGCGCCCTTCATCGGACGGTGAGAAGCCTTCGCTCAACGTACACAAAGTATCCTGATTAATCAGGATATTAAAAGAAAAAATTACGCGGCTGCCGGAGTGAGTGCTGAAAATAAAATTAACTCGGCTTAAGGGCGCTTTTCAGCGCAGAAAAGATGGCAGAATCGTTACACTGCGAGACGTTAAATCGCAAAAAATCCGATGCCGACCCGGACTGGCTAAACGTGTTACCGGGTGCCAGCACGACGCCCTGTTTTAAACAAGCGCGAGCTATCTGCGCGGCATCGGCGCCATCAGGAAGGCGACACCAGAGAAACATGCCAGCCTGAGGAGTGTGCCATGGCCTGATATTCAGCGACGCCAGGTTTTCCAGCGTAGCCTGCATCGCTACCGTCAGCCGGAGCCGCACCGATTCCATATGTCGTCGATAGCCACTGCCTGTCAGGGCACTAAACAACAGCATTGAGGCAAGCTGACCGCCACCGAAGCTGGTCGCGATTTTCAAATCGACCAGGCTGTCCATCCAGTCACGCCGCGCGATAATATAGCCGCAACGAACCGCTGCCGAAACCGTTTTGGAAAAACTGCCAATCTGGATCACGTTATGTAAACCATCATAAGCTGCCAGCCTTGGCGCCGGAGAGGTTTCAAAATCGGCGAAAATATCATCTTCAACAATAATCAGCCCGGCCGCCTCTGCAAGCTTAAGCATCTGATGGGCCGCCACTGGCGTCAGCGATACGCCGGTAGGATTATGAATGCCTGCATTAGTGATATAGAGCCGCGGCGAACAGGTTTGCAGAATATGGGCAAAAGCCGCCAGATCCGGTCCCTGTGGCGTGAAAGGCACGCCGATAACTTTTACCGGATGCGCGCGAAGCAGCGCGTGGAAATTGAAATAGCAGGGATCGTCAACCAGCACGCAGTCTCCCGGCTGGAGCAAAAAACGGCAGATCAGATCCACGGCCTGGGTGCCCGATTCTGTCAGCATGATTTGATCTGTCGTCGCGGTGACTCCCGTTTTTGCCAGTTTTCGACCTAGCAGCTGCCGTAACTCAACGTGTCCGTAAGGCGTGGCATAGTCAGTCAGCAGCGTATTCTGCGCTCGCGCTGCCAAACGCATCGCTTTACGTATGCCTTCTTCGTACATCCATGACGGCGGGAGCCAGCCGCAGCCTGGCTTCAGGAGCTGGGGATCGGCCTCCAGCGCCTGGCGTGAGATCCATAAGGGATCAATGTCGCGCGTTTTATCCACCGTTTGCCGGGTTAAATCGAGCGGAGCCGCCGGGCCCGATACAAAGAACCCGGCACCCGGTCGGGCTGAAATCACGTTTTCTGCCACCAGCCTTTCATAGGCTTCCACTACGGTAGAGATCGACACGTTGGACAGACGTGCTTGTTGACGAAGGGAAGGCAAGCTCGCGCCGGGAAGATAAGCGCGAGTGGCTATCTGTTTGCGCACGTTTTCCATTACTAAAGCGATGCGTGTCTGGCTACGCGGCATGGTCTTCCTCCGGCTGTACTGCCTTTTTTGCCAGTACAGTTCAGGTTAATTGTACTGGATTGTATCTGGCATCTGCGATCCTGCCAATGCTTTACTGGGCAACAATAACCAGGAGGAACGATGAAAAATAAAGCAAGTGGTTGGGCCAGTGGGCTGGCTGGCGTGGTGATTTTTGCCGGTTCAATGCCGGCGACACGACTGGCAGTAGCGGACTTTACGCCACTGTTCCTGACCTCCGCCCGTGCCGGTCTTGCGGCGACGGTAGCATTGATGCTGCTGTCAGTCTGTCGCCAACGAATGCCGCAGCGCGAAGATCTGTTGTCGCTGACGATAGTGGCGCTGGGCGTGGTAATAGGCTTTCCATTGCTAACAGCCTTTGCTTTACAGGGTGTCTCCGCTGCCCATTCGCTGATGTATCTTGGCCTGCTGCCGCTTTGTACCGCAGCTTTTAGCGTCCTGCGCGGCGAACGCAGACCAAAACCTGCATTCTGGTTGTTTTCGCTGGTTGGCGGCGCCGTGGTCGCCAGTTATGCGCTAGCCGCTAAAGAAAGTCACGCTTCCTGGCGAGACTTATTGATGATAGCGGCAGTAATTATCTGCGGCGCGGGCTATGCGGAAGGCGCTTGCCTGGCACGCAGGCTGGGCGGATGGCAAACCATTGCCTGGGCGCTGGCGCTGGCTTTACCGGCGGCGCTGCCCCTGGCCGTGCTGACCTGGCCGGTTTCGTTCCGGGAGGTCGCTTTTTCTGCATGGATGGGATTAGGCTACGTTTCGCTGTTCAGTATGCTGATCGGCTTTATTTTCTGGTATCACGGCCTGGCGAAGGGCGGAACGGCGGCGGTAGGGCAGTTACAGCTCCTGCAACCCTTTATCGGCTTTGGCTTTGCGGCGCTGTTCCTGCACGAAAGCATCGACGGCGCCATGCTGGCGTGCGCGTCGGCCGCCCTGATTTGTGTAGCAGGCGCGAAAAAATTTGCATGAGGGAAAGGAAGCGAGCGCGAACCGACAGCGTGTTGCCGGTTCGCAGACATCGTCAATCGTTGTCGATTTTTTCTGGCCAGGCCACTACGGGGAAAGCGTTCAGCGTAGAGGGCGCGAAAAGCGCTCCCTGAAAGTTGCAGATACCTGCTGACTCCAGCCACATCCATTCTTCCGGCTTATTAACGCCTTCGGCAATCACGGCGATCTGCAATGAGGAACAGAATTTCAAAATCGCCTGCACGATAGCCTGTTTCGGGCCACTTTTATGCACATCGACAATAATATTGCGGTCGATCTTGATTTTGTCTGGCTGAAACTGGGTCAGCAGAACCAGACCCGCAGAACCGGCACCAAAGCCATCAATCGCCAGGCTGATCCCGGATGCCTTCAGCTTTTTTATGGCCGCTTCGAATTCGTCCGCGCGGAAAACCGTGCCGTTTTCCGTTACCTCAACAACAATTTGCTCTGGTACGAGGCCGTTGGCGTGGATCGCATGCAGCAGAAAATCGACCGCATCCGGAACGATTACCAGCGACATCGGTAACAGGTTAATCGACAGCGTCAGGCCATTTATCCCCAGCTGCTTCGCCATCGCAAAAACATGCTGCTTGGATTTAAGATCGACGTTATACCTTTCGTTGCGCGGCAGGCCGGCAAGGTAATCAGTCACCGACAGGCCCGATGTTGGGCGCATCACCGCTTCGAGCGAAACAATCTGGCGAGAAAGCGGGTCGATAATCGGCTGAAAAGCAAAGCTGTAGTCATCCGTGGCGGGAGGAATCGCCGCATGAGGGCGGGCTTCCTCGTCATCCACAACAAACTCCCAAGAGTCGCCCGGTGGGATCTCAAAGTAGTTTTCCCGTTCAGTCGCCTCAACAAACACGCGCAGGAACTGCAGTGCGCGGTCGTCATATGTCAGCTGGTACTTAGAGGTACCTTTATCCAACACGGCCTGCAGCACGTTTTCCGGATCGTATTCACGCAGGTCGAACAGTTCCATACCAACGTTACCAAAACGTCTGGCTGGCGCGTAATCGCGCATCAGCTCCACCAGGTTATGGTGGCGCGGATCGCCACAGATACCCTCATAAATAGCGAGCACGGCCTCTTCCGGGCCTTCGAGCACCTGGAAAAAATGGGTGCCGTTGAACAGTAAAATGCCCGTCACGCTGTGTGATTCGTTGACCTGATTAGCTTGTTCTGCCAGTTTTCCAAGCTTTTTGTAAGGGACATCCTCGGAAATATGGCTACGATAGATGATGGTTGACAGCATGGGGGATTCCAGATTTTTCGCTATTTTGTGCATACCTTACCAGATGCCTTTGCGGTGTTGTCCAGCGCAATTTGAAATCGATTAACATTCAATATGTCACGTCAGGGCACGAGCTTACTCAATTTCAACGACATAGTCGTTAACGGGCGTAATTTTTTTAATCAGCCGATTGTTAAACGTCCTGCGGGTAGCGCTGGTGCTCCAGTCGTGCCGGGTTAGGGGCATACAGCGGCAGCGTTTCCCTCCACGCCTGTCGGTGCTCAACTCAGGATGCCGCTTTGCCAACGCCAGCCAGATCTCTTTAAAATACGCCTTAAATAGTCGTCGCCCGGTGGCAGTGCGTTCAGGCACTTTTTGATCGCGGGTTTGCTTACGCTGGCGCGATTCGCCACCCGGATCCGCTCATCACAGGCTGGTCTCCTTGACGTTAAAAACCACGGGCTGCTTGCCCTGAAGCGTTATCTTTAGCGCTTCGATATCACGGTAACCGCTGATTACTCCGTTCACTTTGCCGGTCAGTAACGCACTGGCCAGCTGAAAATTAATGTTAACCAGCCTGACATCGCTACTTTGCCGTTACTCGTGCGTCAACATGATGCCCAGCGTATACCACTGATAGAGTAATCGATCGTTTTCCTGCGCAGATCGGCCGGAAAGCGCACATTTTTTATCCCGTGTAATCAGAATATTAAGCAGAGACGTTAACAACGTGCTCATTCTGGCCAGCGGCAGCCCGTGGCCGGCTCGCATTGTCAGGCGCGCTATCAGCCTCGCTTAAGGGTGGTGCAGGGGACTAAAGGTTATTTTTAACGCTATTCGGTAACATTCTGAAAGCAAAAAAAAGGTCGGAAAGCGCACGCTGTTCTAAGCTAAAGGCTGGTTTGTAATGTGATGTGGAGTCGTATGAAACAACAGAATAAGACTATTGGAATAGCGCCTTACGGCGGTTCAGCGGGCGGTTGGGGGGCATTAAAGGCCGTTGCCGACGCGATCCGCGGCCAGATGTCGGTCAAACAGGATGTGATCGCGTTGTTTAAAGTCAACCAGCCGCAGGGTTTCGATTGCCCCGGCTGCGCCTGGCCCGATCCTCAGCACGGTTCCTCTTTTGAATTTTGTGAAAACGGCGCCAAAGCCGTTTCCTGGGAAGCCACCAGCAAACGTACCACGCCGGAGTTTTTTTCTGCCCATACCGTCAGCGAGCTGTGGCAGCGAAATGCGTTTGAACTGGAAGGTGAAGGCCGTCTGACTCATCCTATGAAATACGATGCGGCCACCGATACCTACCAGCCGATCGAATGGGAAACGGCCTTCCGCGAAATTGGTGAAAAGCTGCAAAGCTACGAAGATCCCGACAGCGTGGAATTCTATACTTCAGGCCGCGCTTCCAATGAAGCCGCCTTCCTCTGGCAGCTGTTTGCGCGTGAATACGGCACCAATAACTTTCCTGACTGTTCCAATATGTGTCACGAGCCGACCAGCGTTGGCCTGCCGCAGTCTATCGGCATAGGTAAAGGCACTATCGAGCTGGATGATTTCGATCATTGCGACCTTGTGCTTTGTATCGGCCACAATCCCGGCACGAACCACCCACGAATGTTGGGTACGTTACGTGAAGTCTCTAAACGCGGCGCGACAATCGTGGCCATTAACCCGCTGCGGGAAAGAGGACTTGAACGTTTTACTTCTCCGCAAAGCCCGGTGGAGATGCTGTCGCTCAGCTCGACCGAGCTGGCCTCCACCTATTATAAAGTGCGTGTCGGCGGTGATGCCGCCATGCTGAAAGGCGTGATGAAATGCCTGCTCACCCTGCACGACCAGGCGCTGGCAGCCGGTAAACCCGGTGTGCTGGATGAAAGTTTTATCAGCGAACATACCGAAGGGTTTTCCGCGTTGAAAGCGGATCTGGATGCCACAGAATGGCCACATATTCTGAAAGTATCCGGTATGGCATTTGAAGAAATCCAGAATATCGCCCACCTGTACGCCAAAGCCGAAAAAACCATTATCTGTTACGGTATGGGCATCACGCAGCATCAGTACGGCACGCAAAACGTGCAGCAAATCGCTAATTTACTGCTGATGCGGGGTAACATTGGCAAGAAAGGCGCGGGGATCTGTCCTCTGCGTGGGCACTCTAACGTGCAGGGCGATCGGACGGTCGGCATCACTGAAATCCCTCCGCAGTCACTGTTGGACGGACTGGAAAAGGTTTTTGGCTTTAAACCGCCACAAAAACACGGACACGGTGCGGTCCAGGCCATTCAGGCAATCCGGGACGGGCATTCCAAAGCGCTGCTCTGCCTGGGCGGTAACCTGGCGGAGGCGATTTCCGATCCGCAGCAAACCTTCCAGGCGATGCGCAAGCTGGATCTTGTCGTGCACATGGCCACCAAGCTGAACCGTTCCCATCTGCTGCTGGGCAAACATAACTATCTGCTGCCGGTGCTCGGCCGCACCGAAATCGACAGACAGGCGTCGGGCGAACAGAGCGTCACCGTGGAAGACTCCATGTCAATGGTGCACGCCTCGCGCGGGACGCTAAAGCCCGCTTCAAACTGGCTGAAATCGGAACCGGCTATCGTCGCCGGGCTGGCGAAAGCGACGCTGCCGGCCAGCAAAGTGGACTGGGACAAAATGATCGGCGACTACAGCTTTATCCGTGAAGCCATTGAGGGTGTTTTCCCGGCGTTCGAGGATTTTAACCGCAAAATTCTGCAGCCGGGCGGTTTCCGTCTCTATAATGCCGCGTCAGAACGCAAATGGCTGACGCCTTCGGGCAAAGCGCAGTTCAAAATTATGCAGGGGATTAACGAAGATCCACGATCTTTGAAATGCCACGATCTGGTGTTAACGACGCTGCGTAGTCACGACCAGTACAACACCACGCTCTATGGTCTGAATGACCGCTATCGTGGCGTAACCGGCAGGCGAGACGTGCTGTTTATCTCGGCAGATGAGGCGGAAAAACGCCGCGTTCGGGTTGGTGATAAGGTGAATATGGTGGCACTCGATCCGGATGGCAAACAGACGTCAAGGCGACTGGATAACCTGACGATCGTGGTGTATGACATGGCACCAGGCTCGGTTGCGGCCTATTATCCGGAAGCTAACGTGCTGGTGCCGCTGGACAGCTTCGATACCGAAAGCGGTATTCCGGCTTACAAAAGTATTCCGGTCATGCTGGAACATGCAGAAGCCACTGAGACCTCGGGCACGCTGCGTTAACGCTAAGCGGGAGAGGCAGGGTGCCTCTCCCGCTATTTATGTATTGATAACATCACCCGAGGAATTTAACGTATTTACAAAATAAAGCATGAAAATTAACGATAATTCATCCCGGATGTGTATTTAATTGCATACATACCAGCGTTCGCTTTGCGCTTTTTATAGATAATACACTCCAAATACACTCTTAATTAAATACCCTGTAAAACACGCGCCAGCAGCGGTCGTGTTACGGACGAACTACCCTTTTTCTGCCATTCACTTTCCATGTTTCCGGAAAGAATCCAAATTTATTATGGGTTAGCCCTGTATTTTCTAATCGCTATAACTATATTTATGAATAAAAAATCCTAAATATATAACACATCCCTCATAGTGCTGGTCATCCTCTTTAAATGTGCGCTTTACTGACAGCTAAATTTTAAACTGGCCTTACTCAGCTAAAATAATTCCTTCTTTTGATTAAAATAGAAGCATCACCTTAATTAATAAAATACTTATTTTTTTGCTTCACAAATAAACCAGGCAGCATTACTTTTACATTTAACTGGCTTGCTTAATTTTCCATCAGATTTGTTATGCGTGCCTTAGGTCGCAGTGATAACTTTATCCTGAGTCTGAGTCTGAGTCTGAGCCTGTGGTAATTATTTCAATGCATTCGAGAGGGTATTTCCATGAGGTTACTTAAAGATGCAGAATTATTTTATGTCAGCGGGGGCAACGAAACGACTCCTGATGGCCCGAATCATACGGACACCACGTTAATGACTGTTATGGCTGGCAAAGCGGCGGCATGGGCGCGGCGTCAGGAAACGCGCTGTACCATTTAGGAAAATCATTTGGCTGGTGGTGTTAAAAATAAGGAGATGAAAGCAGGGCATTTCGCTTTGATATTTTTTGAAGAAAATAACGGCAGGCTATCGGAAGGAGGGGATAACTTGATACATCATGGAAAGAATCCCGCGCCGTCCGGCGCGGGAAACAGGATTTACAGTGCCATATCGTGACCGGCTGGCGTTTTCTCAGCCTGGCCGGTAATGGTTGACTGTGCAGGTTCCTGAGCAGGCATGTTGATGACCGGTGGTTTGGTCAGCTGCAGTGTGGCCGCGGTATCATCCCATACGTGCTGCGTCAGCGCGGTGTTGCCGTTCAGCGTCTGGCCGTAAGTCGGCACGACTTTGTGGATTTTTTCCTGCCATTCCGGCGAGTTAAACTGTTCCGGGAACAGCTTTTTCATCACATTGATAGCGATAGGGGCCGCAGTAGACGCGCCTGGAGATGCTCCCAGCAGAGCCGCCACGGTTTTCTGCTGATCGGTCACAATTTCTGTACCCAGCTTCAGCACGCCGCCTTTATCCGCATCTTTCTTGATAATCTGCACGCGCTGGCCGGCCTGGATCAGTTTCCAGTCCTCTTTTTTCGCGTCCGGATAGTACTCTTTCAGCGAGGCAAAGCGGTCGTCGTCGCTCAGCATAACCTGACCAATCAGGTATTTCACCAGGTCAAAGTTGTCCATGCCTACATGAGTCATTGGCATAAAGTTGCTGGTGGTGGTGGTGCTCAGCAGATCGAACAGCGAACCGTTTTTCAGGAACTTGGTAGAGAAGGTCGCAAACGGGCCAAACAGTACCACACGCTTGCCGTCCAGGTTACGCGCATCGATGTGTGGAACGGACATCGGTGGAGCGCCTACGGAAGCCTGACCGTACACTTTTTCCAGATGACGGCTGGTAATGGCCGGGTTTTCAGTGACCAGGAAAGAGCCGCCAACCGGGAAGCCTGCATAGTTATCCGCTTCCGGAATGCCGGTTTTCTGCAGCAGCTTCAGCGCACCGCCGCCCGCACCAATGAAGACATATTTAGCATCGATAGCGCGCTCGCCACCGTTTTTCACGTCTTTAATGGTCACGTGCCAGGAGTTGTCGCCGTTACGCTTAAACTCAGTGACTTCTGAAGACGTTTCCAGCTTAAAGTTGCTGTTCTTCTTCAGGCTGGCCGTCAGCTGGCGAGTGATTTCACCATAGTTAACGTCGGTGCCTACCGGCGTCCAGGTTGCAGCAACCTTCTGCTTAGGATCGCGACCTTCAATGATCAGCGGCGCCCACTGTTTGATCTGATCCTGATCGGTAGAGAACTTCATGCCCTGGAACAGAGTAGTCTTCTGTAGTGCAGCATAGCGCTTGCTCAGGTATTCAACGTTAGCGTCGCCCCAGACAAAGCTCATGTGC
>NZ_DALZCD010000024.1:18617-23917 GCF_031978025.1 Erwinia sp. | reverse complement strand
TGTTATGCTACCACCAGGTGCCTCTTTGATTCCAGAAAGGGGTTGTTTCTTCTGCCAGGGGTAGATATAGTTGCGCCCCTCCCAAGCCATTGAGCGGCAAGGGAGATTACCGGCGAAGTAATCAGTCAGGATGGTTTTATGTCTGCACAGCCCGTAGATATTCAAATTTTTGGCCGTTCCTTAAGAGTAAATTGTCCGCCTGAACAGCAAGATGCGCTGAATCTGGCCGCCGAAGACCTTAATCAACGGTTGCAAGATCTTAAAGTTCGCACTAGAGTCACCAATACTGAGCAATTAGTTTTTATCGCCGCGTTGAACATCTGCCACGAGTTAGCGCAGGAAAAGATGAAAACCCGTGATTATGCCAGTAATATGGAACAGCGTATCCGTATGTTGCAGCAGACCATCGAGCAGGCACTGCTTGAACAAGGTCGCATTACGGAAAGAACCGGAACGCAATTCGAATAACACGTTAACGTTATCTGTGTTAAAGTAACGGTGATGTAAAAAATTCTCTGAGGTGTTTGCAAGCGGGCCAGTCCCCTGAGCCGATATTTCATACCAAACAGAGTGTGGCGCTCTGTAACCTGTGTGCATGCTCGGTCCGTCCGAGAAGCCTGATGGTTATGACGGTACACTCACCTTGAACCAAGGGTTCAAGGGTTACAGCCTGCGGCGGCATCTCGGAGATCCCCTTCTATACCCCCTGACAAGCTCTGCTTTTCCTGATGCTTTCAGGTTCCCTGCTCTTAATTAAGCCTCCGACACGGTGAAACTGATGACCCTCAGCCTTCTCGATCGTCAGGATATTCGTACTCATATCCGCCATTTGCGTCGTGAGCTGACGCCCGACCAGCAACATCTGGCTGCCGTAGCGGTCGCCGACCATGCGCTTAGCTTCCAGCCCGTCCAGCAAGCCCGCAAAATCGCGCTGTTCCTGTCATTTGACGGCGAACTCAATACTCGTCCATTGATCGCCAAACTCTGGCAGCATCATCAGGAAGTCTACCTGCCCGTATTGCATCCTTTCGCACGCGGCCAGCTGCTTTTTCTGCGCTACGACACGAAAACGCTGTTAAAACCTAACCGCTTGCGTATCCCTGAACCGCCGCTGGACATACGCAATCTGGCGACGCTGGACGAGCTGGATATCATCATGGTGCCGTTAGTCGCATTCGACCGCTCCGGGCAGCGTTTGGGGATGGGCGGCGGCTTTTATGACCGCACCTTGCAGCACTGGCCGCAACATGGCCTGTTGCCGATTGGCCTGGCACACGACTGCCAGCAGGTAGAAGCCTTGCCCGTAGCGGAATGGGATGTGCCGCTGCCAGCGATAATCACGCCTTCGCGGCTCTGGCAGTGGCAAGAGCGGTAGCGTCAGCAGCGGCGGTAACAGATGTGATAGCGGGAGCAGTTGTAACAGGAGCGGTCGTGCCAATCACAATTGCAACGGCAGTATTGATAGCAGGGTCAGAGCCAATGAGAATCTACTACTGACAGCAACGCCATAGCCGCTGGCAGCGGCACTATTGGTCACCGGGACATCGCCGCTGACAAAGGCACAGTTGATAGCCATGTTCTGGCCGCTGGCAAAGGCACTGTTAATAGAAGCGCCCTGCCCGTTGGCAAATTCACTGTTGATAGCAGCGCCCTGGCCGTTGGCAAAATCACTGTTGATAGCAGCGCCCTGCCCGTTGGCAAAATCATTGTTGATAGCAGCACCCTACCCGCTGGCAAAGGCACTGTTAATAGCAGCGCACTGCCCGTTGGCAAAATCACTGTTGATAGCAGCGCCATAGCTGCTGGCGGACGCACTACGGGTCGCAACGCCATGCCCGTGGCAGTGGCAGTGGCGCTTTTGATAGCAATGCCAAAGCGGGTAGCTGCGGCAGCAAAGGCGTCCCACGAGCGGGGACGCCGGGCGTCATCAGTAAAGTAAACGAGCGCGGATAGTACCTGGGATCGCCTTCATCAGCTGAATCGCATTATCGGCCACGTCTTTGGTCGCATCGATATCAATGACCACATAACCCATCTGCGGCGTGGTTTGCAGATACTGTGCGGCGATGTTGATGCCCTGGCCAGCAAAGATATTGTTGATGGCAGTCAACACGCCAGGACGATTCTCGTGAATATGCAGCAGACGACTTTGTTGTCCATGCATCGGCAGGGAGACTTCCGGGAAGTTAACCGCTGACAGCGTCGAGCCGTTATCAGAATATTTCGCCAGTTTTCCCGCCACCTCGATACCGATATTTTCCTGTGCTTCCTGCGTTGAACCGCCGATGTGCGGCGTCAGGATCACGTTATCAAATTCACACAGCGGCGAATTAAACGGATCGGCGTTGGTTGCCGGCTCTTCCGGGAAAACGTCGATTGCCGCGCCGGCCAGATGCTTGTCTGCCAGCACTTTACACAGCGCCGGAATATCTACCACGGTGCCACGGGAAGCGTTGATCAGCAGCGAACCTGGCTTCATCATTGCCAGTTCTTCTGCGCCCATCATATTCTGGGTAGAAGCCGTTTCCGGCACGTGCAGACTGACCACGTCACTCATATTCAGCAATTCGGAAAGGTAGCGAACCTGCGTCGCGTTGCCCAGCGGCAGCTTGCTTTCGATATCATAGAAATAGACGTGCATCCCCAGGCTTTCCGCCAGCACGCCCAGCTGCATACCGATATGGCCATAGCCAATAATGCCGAGTTTTTTGCCGCGTGCTTCATAAGAACCGACCGCCAGCTTGTTCCAGATACCGCGGTGTGCTTTGGCGTTGGCTGCCGGTACGCCGCGCAGCATCAGCAGCAGCTCGCCGATCACCAGTTCTGCTACGGATCGGGTGTTGGAGAATGGCGCATTGAATACCGGGATACCGCGTTTTTCTGCCGCCTGCAAATCGACCTGGTTAGTGCCGATACAGAAACAGCCAACCGCCACGAGTTTTTCTGCCGCGGCAAAGATCTCTTCGGTCAGGTTGGTACGCGAGCGGATGCCAATAAAATGCGCATCGCGGATCGCTTCTTTCAGCGCTTCGCTGTCCAGGGCGCCCTTGTGAAATTCGATATTGGTGTAGCCTGACGCCCGAAGATTTTCAATCGCACTCTGGTGTACGCCTTCGACCAGCAGGAACTTAATCTTGTCTTTCTCCAGTGATACTTTTGCCATTTCCCGACCCTATTCAGCAGACTTCAGAAGTGGCTGACCCGGTGTGTGATAAGTCAGCCTTCTGTCAAAATATCAAAATTTACGCTCGCAGCAATACAAACGATTGCTTTCAGGCCAGTATGGCTACAGCGCGCATCAGCATAAATTGGCAGATAATCATGGGACGCGAAGCATCATCAGCAGGATCGCGAAGCCGGGGGAAATTCCGTGACATAAGTCACCAAATTTAATGCGAAAAAGAAAAGGTATTTTTTTCTAAAAATTAACCGGCGCGATAGCCTCGCCGGTAAGATCGTTTTTCTATGACTTATGACCGCCACCATTAACATTTGCGGCATCTACCTTTCCCGCGGGAGCGGTCAGGCTACCGCCTTACTCACGCAATGTCTTTACGCCGTTCGCCGTGCCGATTAGCGCTACGTCCGCGCCACGGGTAGCGAAAAGCCCTACCGTCACTACGCCAGGCAGAGCGTTGATGGCTTTTTCCAGCGTGACGGCATCCAGAATTTTCAGGTTATGCACGTCCAGAATGACATTACCGTTATCGGTGACCACATGCTGACGGTATTCCGGCAGGCCACCCAGCTTGACCAGCTCGCGCGCTACAAAGCTACGGGCCATAGGAATCACTTCCACCGGTAGCGGAAACCTGCCCAGTACGTCGACCTGCTTGGATTCGTCGGCAATGCAGACAAATTTCTTCGCCACCGCGGCAATGATTTTTTCACGGGTCAGCGCCGCGCCGCCGCCTTTAATCATCTGCATTGCGCCGTTGATTTCATCAGCGCCATCAACGTAAACCGACAGCGAGTCGACCTCGTTCAGATCGAAAACCGGGATGCCTAAGCTTTTCAGCCGGAGCGTGGAGGCTTCCGAGCTGGAAACTGCGCCCTCAATCTCGTTTTTGATCGAGCCCAGCGCATCAATAAAGTGAGCGGCGGTCGATCCGGTGCCCACGCCAACGATAGTGCCACGCTCAACATAGTTTAACGCGGCCCAGCCAACGGCTTTTTTCAGTTCATCCTGCGTCATGGTAAGTTTAGAATCCGTGCTGCTACTGTGTGGCGACAGTATAAAACAACCCTCGCTGAAAAAACCGCTCCGTGACGCCATTTGTTGTCACTCTGGAAGCAAGGCCGCAAAACCGTGCCGCCGGGTTTAAGCGCAGGGCAAAATGGCAAAAATATGGCATAGTGCAGATTCCACACCTGAAAGAGAGCTAAAACAACAATGAAACGCCCGGACTATCGAACGCTTCAGGCGCTGGATGCGGTCATTCGCGAGCGCGGTTTTGAACGCGCAGCGCAAAAGCTTTGTATCACTCAGTCAGCCGTTTCCCAGCGTATCAAGCAGCTGGAAAATATGTTTGGGCAGCCACTGCTGGTGCGTACCGTACCGCCTCGTCCTACCGAACAGGGGCAGAAATTACTGGCGCTACTACACCAGGTCGAGCTGCTGGAAGAAGAGTGGCTGGGCGGCGATGACAACAGTGGCACCACGCCATTGCTGCTGTCACTGGCGGTGAATGCGGACAGCCTGGCGACGTGGCTGCTGCCTGCCCTGAAAACGGTGCTGAGCGATTCCCCGGTGCGTCTGAATCTTCAGGTGGAAGACGAAACCCGCACGCAGGAACGCCTGCGGCGCGGCGAAGTGGTCGGTGCGGTAAGTATTCAGCCGCAGCCGCTGCCAAGCTGCCTGGTAGACCAGCTCGGCGCGCTGGATTATCTGTTTGTCGGCTCGAAAGAGTTTGCCGCACGCTACTTCCCAAATGGCGTGACCCGTTCCGCGCTGCTAAAAGCGCCAGCGGTGGCGTTCGATCATCTTGATGATATGCACCAGGCGTTTTTACAGCAGAATTTCGATTTGTCGCCCGGCAGCGTACCGTGCCATATCGTGAATTCGTCAGAGGCTTTTGTGCAGCTGGCGCGCCAGGGCACCACCTGCTGTATGATCCCGCATCTGCAGATTGAACGAGAGCTGGCGGAAGGCGAACTGATCGACCTGACGCCAGGCTTGTTCCAGCGCCGTATGCTGTACTGGCATCGATTTGCGCCGGAAAGCCGCCTGATGCGTAAAGTCACCGACGCGCTGATTGCTCACGGCCATCGTGTCCTGCGCCAGAGCGAATAGCGCCCCG
>NZ_DALZCD010000024.1:0-18517 GCF_031978025.1 Erwinia sp. | reverse complement strand
GATTCGGATTCGGATTCGGATTCGGATTCGGATTCGGATTCGGATTCGGATTCGGATTCGGGCTGATTTTCGCCCGCGAGTTCTGGCAGGAAAAGCGTCCGGTATCCCCTACCGGACGCCGCTTTCAGAAAGCGAACTTACTGCTTGCGCTGCAGCTCAAACACCACATCCACCTGATCATCAAAGTGAATGCTCTGCTGCTCGTAAGTTTGCGCGGCCGAGGTCATCGGCGCGGCATCAGCGGTTTTGAACATTCTGGCCATCGGCATCGGCTGATAGTTGGCCACGTGATAGCGGATGCTGTAAACCGGCCCCAGCTGAGCATTAAAGCCTTTTGCCAGCGCGCCAGCCTGCTGCGTCGCGTTTTCGATCGCGGCCTGGCGAGCTTTATCACGATAGCTGTCAGGATTGGCAACGCCCAGCTCAACAGAACGGATTTCGTTAAGCCCGGATTTGAGCGCCCCGTCCAGCAGTTCGTTCAGCTTATCTAACTGGCGCAGCGTTACCTGCACCTGACGTACCGCGCGGTAACCTTTCAGCTCCGATTTACCGTCCTTCAGATAATCATATTCTGGCTGCGTACTCAGGTTGGCCGCATTGATATCTTTCTTATTAATGCCATTTTTCTGAAGAAAATCAAAATACTGGGCAACACGGCTGTCGGCCTGTTTTTTGGCTTCAGAAGCATCTTTTGAAGAAACGCCAACCTCTATGGCCAGCGTAGCGATGTCGGGCGTCGCGTCAACGCTTGCTTGTCCGGACGTCACAACATGAGGCCCGTTAGGCAGTTCATCCGCCACGACGGCAAAAGGTGAGGTAAAAATAAGTGCGGCCAGCGCCAGTTTGGTCAATTTCAAAGGAGATCCTCCATGGGACTTCAGTCATAACAGAGGAAACCGGCCTGATTACTGCGTACCGGCTTCCACAATTTATTCCATCAGTTCGCATCTTAGTGCGATTATACCTGCGAGACTATGACCTTAATTCCTGAAATGAGTTCGGGCGTATTTAGCCGATATCCAGCGCCTGTAGCGCCAGCTTCAGCGCTATCAGCCACATGACCAACCCGACCAGCAGATTAATGATGCGCTGCGCTCTGGCCGTATTAAGGCGCGGTGCCAGCCAGGCTGCCAGCATAGCCAAACCGAAAAACCAGATTAGCGAGGCGCTGGCCGACCCTAACGCGAACCATTTACGCGATTCTGCCGGAAGCTGACCACCCAGACTCCCCAGCACCACAAAGGTATCAAGGTAGACGTGCGGATTCAGCCAGGTCACCGCCAGCAGGGTGGCAATTATGCGCCAACGGCTCTGCTTTATCGCTTGCGATGATGCCAGCGCCACATCGCCGCTGAAAGCGGTACGCAACGCCCCCCAGCCGTACCACAGCAGGAACAGTACGCCGCCCCATGTCACCATGTTCAGCAATAAGGTTGATTGCGTCAGCAGTGCGCTGCCACCGAAAACGCCGCCGCAAATCAGCAGAATATCGCTTATCGTACAAAGCGCAGCGGTCATTAAATGGTAATGCCGACGCACCCCCTGATTCAGTACAAAAGCGTTCTGCGGCCCCAGCGGCAGGATCAGCGCGGCGCCCAGTGCCATGCCCTGCAGGAAAACGGCAAACATAATGTGCTCCTCAAACGGTTTCAGCTGGCGGCGAGTGTATAGCCTTCATATTATTAGAGGAAATTGAAGATTCTAATAGCCCATTAAGTTAGCTTATGACAGTAGGCAATAAAAAAGGCGAACCGCAGTCCGCCTTGTCTTTTTCATGCTGATGCCTTCGGGCTATGCCCAACCGACTGAAATTATTCAGGCTTTGCCGTTACCGGCGCGGCGTCGGTTTTTGCCTCAGCAGGCTGATGCAGGTGTACATCCATCTGCGGATAAGGAATTCCAATGTTATTGGCATCCAGCGTGCGCTTGAAGTTTTTCATCAAATCCCAGTACACGTTTTGCAGATCGCCTGCGTTGCTCCAGCAACGAACCACATAATTCACTGACGAAGCCGCCAGCTCGTTCAGCCCAATCTGCACGCCCATATCCTGCAGGACGCGAGAGTCGGCCTCTACGACTTCGCGCAGCAGCCTGAGCACCTGATCGACGTCGGCATCGTAAGAAACGCCAATGATAAATTCATTACGGCGCACCGGCTCGCGCGAGAAGTTAATGATATTGTTGGCAATGATTTTGCCGTTTGGCACCACTACCGTTTTGCCATCTGCGGATTTCAGCGTCGTAGAGAAAATCTGTACGCTCTGTACGGTTCCCATCACCCCGATGTCAATAAAATCGCCGGTACGGAAGGGACGGAAAATAACCAGCAGCACGCCCGCTGCCAGGTTGCTTAACGCGCCCTGTACGGCCAGGCCAGCGGCCAGACCAATGGCACCTAACAGAGCAATAACGGATGCGGTCTGCACGCCTACGCGGTTCAATGCCGCCGTTAACGTAAAGGCGATGATGCCGTAACGGGCAATCGCCGCGAGAAAGTCACAGACGGTCGCGTCAATATGGCGTGCTTTCAGCACTTTGTTCAGCGCGTTAGAGACGACCTTTGCCACCAGCACGCCAATAATAATAATGATAATTGAGGCAACAATATTTACCGCATAGCTGAGCAATAGCGCCTGATTATGTACCAGCCAGCTGCCCGCACGGTTTACACCGTCGACCACGTTCAAATCTTCCATTTGCTTATCCTGTTGTTGTTCCCCGACGGGAAGTAAGCAGATTGCCAGACAACGCTGGCATCCCAAGCTTAAAGCGTAACTAAAATCCTGCCCGCTGCCAAATAACGAGGCAAATTAATAATTTGTTACCCAGAAGGCGCTTTTTTAGCAGGGTTTTTAAAAGAGGAAGGCAGATAAGCGCGAGAACAAAGATGGCTTTGGCGGGCGTTGGGGAACGACATATAAAAAAGGCTCCACGGGGGAGCCTTAAGATCAGCCGCAGAAAATTACAGAACGTCTACCGCGTTCAGCTCTTTAAAGGCCTGCTCCAGACGGGTAATCATGGACGTCTGAGCAGAGCGCAGCCATACGCGCGGATCGTAATATTTCTTGTTTGGTTTATCAGCGCCTTCCGGGTTGCCCAGCTGCGCCTGCAGATAACCTTCGTTCTTTTTGTAGTACTGCAGGATGCCGTTCCAGGTAGCCCACTGGGTATCGGTATCGATGTTCATCTTAATCACGCCGTAGCTGATTGACTCTTCGATTTCTGCAGCAGAAGAACCGGAACCGCCGTGGAAAACGAAGTCCAGCGCATTGTGCGGCAGGTTGTGTTTTTTGGTCACAAATTCCTGGGAGTCACGCAGAATGGTTGGGGTCAGCTTAACGTTGCCTGGCTTATACACGCCATGAACGTTACCGAAGGAAGCCGCGATGGTGAAACGTGGGCTGATAGCGTTCAGTTTTTCGTAAGCGTAATCCACGTCTTGTGGCTGGGTGTACAGGGCAGAAGCATCCATATGGCTGTTATCAACGCCATCTTCTTCACCGCCGGTGCAGCCCAGTTCGATTTCCAGCGTCATATTGATTTTTGACATACGCGCCAGATACTTGCTGCAGATTTCGATGTTTTCTTCCAGCGACTCTTCAGAAAGGTCGATCATATGGGAAGAGAACAGCGGCTTGCCGGTTTTCTCGAAGTGAGCTTCGCCTGCGTCCAGCAGACCGTCGATCCACGGCAGCAGTTTTTTCGCGCAGTGGTCAGTATGCAGGATAACCGGCACGCCGTAATGTTCCGCCATCTGATGCACGTGGTGTGCGCCAGAGATAGCGCCCAGAATAGCCGCAGCCTGTGGCTTATCAGACTTCACGCCTTTACCGGCAATAAATGCCGCGCCGCCGTTAGAGAATTGGATAATAACCGGCGCTTTAACCTTAGCGGCAGTTTCCAGTACGGCATTGATGGAATCGGTGCCGACGCAGTTAACCGCTGGCAGGGCGAATTTGTTCTCTTTTGCGACCTTGAAGATTTTCTGTACGTCGTCACCGGTGACAACGCCTGGTTTTACGAAATCAAAAATTTTAGACATGTCTTTTGTCCTGTTTCGTCGGCAATAGTAAAAGATGTTGCGCCTTAGGCGGCAAATCATTGTGGCGGAGGCTACCCTCCGCCTCAGAGGTTACTGTTTCGCGCGTTCTTCCAGCATCGCTACCGCGGGCAGTTTTTTACCTTCCACAAACTCCAGGAAAGCGCCGCCGCCGGTAGAGATATAAGAGATCTTATCTTCAATGCCGAAGAGGTCGATGGCAGCCAGCGTATCACCGCCGCCTGCGATAGAGAATGCATCGCTCTCGGCAATGGCTTTCGCCACGATTTCGGTGCCTTTGCGGAAGTTCGGGAATTCAAACACGCCCACCGGGCCGTTCCACAGAATAGTTTTGGCTTCTTTCAACAGCTTAGCCATCGCTTCTGCAGTTTCGTCGCCGAAGTCCATGATCTCTTCGTCATCCTTCACTTCAGAGACTTTCTTCACGGTAGAAGGGGCAGTTTCAGAGAATTCCGTGCCAACGCGGGAGTCGGTAGGCACCGGAATTTTGTATTCATCACGCAGTTTTTTTGCTGCTTCTACAAAATCTGGCTCGTACAGGGATTTACCCACGTTGTTATCGATAGCCACGAAGGTGTTGGCAATGCCGCCGCCAACAATTACCGTATCGGCGATTTTGACCAGAGAGTTCAGCACGTCGAACTTGGTAGAGACTTTAGAGCCCCCTACCACCGCCACCATCGGACGAGCAGGTTCTTTCAGGGCTTTGCCCAGCGCGTCCAGCTCTTCTGCCAGCAGTGGGCCGGCACAGGCTACCGGAGCAAATTTACCTACGCCATGCGTAGAAGCCTGAGCGCGGTGCGCGGTACCGAACGCATCCATCACGTAAACGTCACACAGCGCGGCGTATTTTTTCGCCAGCGCTTCGTCGTCTTTTTTCTCGCCTTTGTTAAAGCGCACGTTTTCCAGTACGACCAGCTCACCTTCGGCAATATCCACGCCGTCCAGGTAGTCTTTGGCCAGACGAACCGGAGAAGAAAGTTTCTCTTTCAGGTAATTAACCACTGGCAGCAGGGAGAACTCTTCGTTGTACTCGCCTTCGGTCGGACGGCCCAGGTGGGAGGTGACCATCACTTTCGCACCCTGTTTCAACGCGGCTTCAATGGTCGGCAGTGAAGCACGGATACGTGCGTCAGAGGTGACTTTACCCTCTTTAACCGGCACGTTTAAATCAGAACGAATCAGTACGCGTTTCCCGGCAAGTTCCAAATCGGTCATTTTAATTACTGACATGGTGAGTCCTCTCGTTGATTCTCTAAATTTTAAAGGCGCAGTCCGCGCCCTGGCTGAAACCGCTGGCGGCCATAGCTAACGTGGTGTCGATCATCCGGTTAGCAAAGCCCCATTCGTTGTCGCACCAGACCAGCGTTTTGATCAGGTGCTGTCCGCTGACCCGCGTTTGAGTGCCGTCCACAATGGCACTGTGCGGATCGTGGTTGAAATCAATGGAGACTAACGGTAGTTCCGTATAGTCAACTATACCACTAAATGCTTTTTCTGATGCGTTTCGCAGCAGCGCGTTAACCTCGCACGCGTTTACCGGCGTGCGGACGCTGACGCTTAAATCAATGGCGGTCACGTTGATTGTCGGGACGCGCACGGCGATCGCTTCAAAACGATCGTTGAATTTTGGGAAAATACGCGTGATGCCGGCAGCAAGGCGAGTATCGACCGGAATGATGGACTGGCTCGCTGCGCGAGTCCGCCGCAGGTCAGTATGGTAAGCATCGATAACCTGCTGATCGTGCATAGCGGAATGAATGGTGGTGACCGTCCCCGACTCAATGCCAAAAGCATCATCCAGCAGCTTAATCACAGGAATAATGCAGTTCGTGGTACAGGAAGCGTTGGAGACAATCCGATGGTCTGCCTTCAGCGCTTTTTCGTTAACGCCGTAAACAACGGTAGCATCCAGATCGTTACCACCCGGATGGGAGAACAGCACTTTTTTTGCCCCAGCGGCAAGATGCGCTTCGCCATCGGCGCGGCTGCCCCAAACGCCGGTGCAATCCAGCACCACATCCACGTTCAGCTCCTTCCAGGGCAGATCGGTGATAGCGGCACGATGCAAAATTCGGACAGCATCCTCGCCTATCCACAGCAGATCACGCTCCTGACGAACGTCCCATGCAAAACGGCCGTGACTGGTATCATATTTCAGCAGATGCGCCATGCCTGCCGCTTCCGCCAGCTCATTAATCGCCACGACGGTTATCTCCGCGCGGCGGCCGGTTTCATAAAGCGCACGCAGCACATTGCGCCCGATGCGTCCAAAACCGTTGATGGCAATACGAACCGTCATATCACTCCTGCATCCAAATTCAGTGCAAAACCGAGCGTTAGCCTGAGCCAGGCGTCCCCGTTTGTACAGGGAATTTTTACGTCACCGTATCGCTTTTTCAGCGGAAACAGGTCAGTTCCAATGCTTGTTGAAACGGTTCAGCTACAATAAAGACAATGCGGAATAATTGGAATGCGCCAGATCAATTGGCAGTTTAAAAATCTGACCTGCATCACATTTAGAGAAGAGACTGGATAAAATACGGGCCCAAATTGTCCGGTAAAGGCGTCAGGTGGCTTTTACTGATATTGACTTTAAAATCCCCCCCTGACCACGCGATCTACGTATTTATCCCGCTTTTTTCGCTGAATATCAGAATTTTCCCTCTGACAACCGTTTCCATGATGGAGGCGCCCTCAGTAGAACGCCGGAACCCGGTGACTCGCTGAACTACGCCTCCGCCCTGCTGACGGACAGTGAATTTGAGGAGAGCTTCTCCGCTGCAACGGTATCCTCCGCCGCCAGCGTGCCTGTAAACACGACAACGGTTCGGATCCCTGTATCATCGTGGGCAAAATCAGCGCTGAGGGCGATATTCATATTACCGGCAGCGTCAGCGGTAAGGTCAATTCTAAAAAACGGTGTTTGTGCAGAAAAACGGGCGAGTCGAAGGAGAAATTCGGGCACGGCGTACTGAAATTAGCGGCAGGCTGAAAGGGTTATGCTGCAGCCGGGAAAGATAATGGCTTTAGAGATGGCTCTACTGAGTGTGAATGGCTTTCGATCAACCAGCAGGGTAAATTTTACGCGACCAGCTCAGGCTCTACAGGAAGGACCCGGAAAGCAACGGGATAAAAAACCGGGTAGAGCCGCTGGTGCCGCCCGGTCAGGATTTTCACCTGCGGGATACCGCCCGATCAGCAAGAAGGTTCGCCTGACTGAACAGGCGAACCCCGATGATTACAGCAGTGCTTTCGCTTTAGCCACCACGTTGTCTACAGTGAAGCCGAAGATTTCGAACAGCTTCTCGGCAGGTGCCGATTCGCCAAAGGTGGTCATACCTACCACGGCGCCGTGCAGGCCGGTGTACTTGAACCAGTAGTCAGCAATGCCGGCTTCAATCGCCACGCGCGCGCCGACCGCTTTCGGCAGTACGGCTTCGCGGTAGGCTGCATCCTGCTTGTCGAATGCATCGGTAGACGGCATGGAAACCACGCGAGCCTTACGCCCTTCTGCGCTCAGCTTCTCGTAAGCGCTGACTGCCAGCTCCACTTCAGACCCCGTTGCAATCAGGATCACTTCCGGCGTGCCGTCGCAATCTTTCAGAATATAAGCGCCACGGGCAACGTTAGCCAGCTGTTCAGCGTTACGATCCTGCTGCGCCAGGTTCTGGCGGGAGAAGATTAGTGCGGTTGGGCCGTCGTGACGCTCAATCGCATATTTCCAGGCTACCGCAGACTCAACCTGGTCGCACGGACGCCATACGCTCATGTTCGGCGTAACGCGCAGGCTGGCCAGCTGCTCTACCGGCTGGTGCGTTGGACCATCTTCACCCAGGCCGATAGAGTCGTGGGTATAGACCATCACCTGACGAATTTTCATCAACGCAGCCATACGGGCGGCGTTACGCGCATATTCCACAAACATCAGGAAGGTGGCGGTGTAAGGCAGGAAACCACCATGCAGCGTAATACCGTTAGCGATAGCGGTCATGCCGAATTCGCGCACGCCGTAGTGGATATAGTTGCCCGCGGCATCTTCATTGATTGGCTTAGAGCCAGACCACATGGTCAGGTTGCTGGGTGCCAGGTCAGCGGAGCCGCCCAGGTATTCCGGCAGCAGTTTGCCAAAAGCTTCCAGCGCGTTCTGTGAGGCTTTACGGCTGGCGATTTTTGCCGGATTAGCCTGCAGCTGTTCAATGAATTTCTGCGATTCGGCCTGCCAGTTTTCCGGCAGCGCGTTTTTGCTACGGCGCTGGAATTCCAGCGCCAGCTCCGGCCAGGCTTTCGCGTAGGCCGCGAACTTCTCGTTCCAGGCCGCTTCTTTTGCCTGGCCTGCTTCTTTAGCGTCCCACTGTGCGTAGATATCCTGAGGGATTTCGAACGGCGCGTGGGTCCAGCCCAGCTGCTGACGGGTCAGGGCAATTTCATCGTCGCCCAGCGGCGCGCCGTGGGAATCGTGCGTGCCGGCTTTATTCGGCGAACCGAAACCAATAACGGTTTTGCACATCAGCAGTGAAGGCTTATCGCTAACCGCTTTCGCTTCTTCTACCGCTTTACGGATCGCGTCCGCATCGTGTCCGTCCACGCCGCGCACGACATGCCAGCCGTAAGCTTCAAAACGCTGCGCGGTATCGTCTGTGAACCAGCCGTCAATGTGACCGTCAATTGAGATGCCATTGTCATCATAGAAAGCCACCAGTTTGCCCAGCTTCAGCGTACCGGCCAGCGAGCAAACCTCGTGCGAGATCCCTTCCATCATGCAGCCATCGCCCATGAACACATAGGTGTTATGATCGACAATATTGTGGCCCGGACGGTTGAACTGTGCGGCCAGCGTGCGTTCAGCGATGGCCATCCCCACCGCATTGGCAATCCCCTGGCCCAGTGGGCCGGTGGTGGTTTCAACGCCGGCAGTATAGCCGTATTCCGGGTGACCTGGAGTTTTGGAATGCAGCTGGCGGAAGTTCGCCAGTTCAGCAATCGGCAAATCGTAGCCGGTGAGATGCAGCAGGCTGTAAATCAGCATAGAGCCGTGACCGTTGGACAGCACGAAGCGGTCACGATCGGCCCACTGCGGGTTGGTTGGGTTATGGTTCAGGAAATCACGCCATAACACTTCGGCAATATCCGCCATGCCCATAGGCGCGCCCGGGTGGCCGGATTTGGCTTTCTGTACAGCATCCATACTTAATGCGCGAATGGCGTTCGCAAGCTCTTTACGAGAAGACATGTTCTACTCCAGGTCGGATTAAAGGCTTCGCCGTCCTTAACCTATTTTAATCAATGAGTTATCAGGCAAAGCTGCAAAAGACGACCCTCAATGTACATGAAAGCGCAGCCGAATGTACATGGTGAAAAGTGCAAAAAAACAGGCTCTTGCTTGCTTTTTTCAGAAGTTGGAACTATGCATTAGCACACAGGAAGTTAACATAGCGCCCTACTTATTCCCTGCCTTTAACGGCAGGTGTTTGTTTTTATTACCTTGTTACTAATGGACAGAATAATGAAACTCCCCGCTTCCCTGATGGCACTGGCCGTCGCTACCGCACTGACCGGCTGTCAGAATTTTGACAGTAATGCCCTGATGCAGTCCGGCGCCCAGGCTTATCAGGCCGCCTCGCTCAGCGATGCGCAGGTAAAAGAGCTCAGCGTAAAATCGTGTGAAAAAATGGACAGTGAAGCGCAAATTGCGCCAGCCGACAGCGTTTACACCCAGCGTCTGAACAAAATCGCCGCCGCGCTTGGCGATAACATTAACGGCACGCCCGCCAACTATAAGGTTTATTTGACGAAAGACGTCAACGCCTGGGCGATGGCCAACGGCTGTATCCGCGTTTACAGCGGTCTGATGGATATGATGACGGATAACGAAGTCGAAGGCGTGCTGGGGCATGAAATGGGTCACGTGGCGCTGGGTCATACCCGCCGTGCGATGCAGGTTGCTTACGGAACAACGGCAGCACGTACTGCCGCCGCCTCCGTTGGCGGGATTGCCGCCACGCTGTCACAATCGCAACTGGGCGACCTGGGCGAAAAACTGGTTAACGCACAGTTTTCGCAAAAGCAGGAGTCTCAGGCGGACGATTACTCGTTTGATCTGCTGAAAAAACGTGGCGTCAGCCCGCTGGGTCTGGAAACCAGCTTTGAAAAGCTGGCGAAACTGGAAGGCGGCAATGCCAGTACCATGTTCGATTCCCACCCTTCTTCCGAATCCCGCGCGGAGCATATTAAAGCGCGTATCCAGGCCGGAAAATAAGCCTGAAGAGGCCAGCCTGAAGGCTGGCCCTCTTTCAGTACTTACTCGCCTTTATTAACGGCCTGAACGTGCAGCATATCCAGCGCCAGCGTGGCCGCCGCTAGCGCGGTGATGTCAGATTGATCGTAACCCGGGGCGACTTCTACCAGGTCCATCCCCACAATATTCAGCCCCTGCAGACCGCGCACCAGTTTGGTTGCTTTGTCCGAGGTCAGGCCGCCCACAACAGGTGTACCGGTGCCCGGCGCGTGGGCCGGATCCAGACAGTCAATATCAAAAGTCAGGTAAACCGGCATATCGCCAACGATCTCTTTTACCTGCGCGATAATGTCGTCCACGCTACGATCGTTGATCTGCGCCGCATCCAGCACATTGAAGCCCAAAGAGGCATCGAATTCGGTGCGAATGCCGATCTGTACCGAACGCGATGGGTCAATCAGTCCTTCCTGCGGCGCGGTATAGAACATGGTGCCGTGATCAAATTTTGGCCCGTTGGAATAGGTATCGGTATGGGCATCGAAATGGACCAGCGCCATTTTGCCGAAATGTTTTGCGTGTGCGCGCAGCAGCGGCAGCGTGACGTAGTGGTCGCCGCCAAAGGTCATCATGCGCTTGCCGTTAGCCAGCAGCTTTTCCGCGTGGGCCTGTAATTTATCGCTCATATCCTGCGAGTCGCCAAAAGCGTAAACGAGGTCGCCGCAGTCAACCACGTTCAGACGCTGACGCAGGTCGAAATTCCATGGCCAGCGGCAGCCTTCCCAGGCCAGGTTAGTTGAAATCTGACGGATTGCACCCGGGCCCAGACGGCTGCCGGGACGACCGGATGTGGCCGCGTCAAACGGTACGCCGGTAATCACCCATTCGGCGTCACTGTCGTACGGCTGAAAGTTAACCGGAAAGCGCATAAAACCAAAGGCATTGGAAACCAAAGAGTTATCGTACTGGTTACCCAGAGTATTATACATAAGCCCCTCTCTTGCTGTCGGCCAGGCTGGCCTTGCTGTTATAGCTAAAAAAAATCCCCGTCGCGTCGTTAGGCCCGACGAGAAAGGGATTGGGTTCAGGTTGCCGGGCGGAGAACGCGCCGCCCGGCCAGGCGACTACGACTTACTCATCTTCCAGATAAGTGTAGCCGTAGAGGCCCGCTTCAAACTCGGCGATAAATTGCGCGCGCAGCTCGTCGTCCAGATCGGATTCGGCAATCTGCTTGCGGAAATGCGTCAGCAGCTCTTTTGGATCCAGCTGCACGTATTCCAGCATATCCGCCACGGTGTCGCCTTCGTCCGACAGCTGCACATCAACACGGCCGTCTGCATAGGCATAAACATCAACCGCTTCGGTATCGCCGAACAGGTTATGCATATTGCCCAGAATTTCCTGGTATGCGCCGACCATAAAGAAGCCCAGCATCGGCGGATTCTCTACGTCGTACTGCGGCATCGGCATGGTGGTGGCGATACCGTCGCCGTCCACATAGTGATCGATGGTACCGTCAGAGTCACAGGTAATATCCAGCAGCACCGCGCGGCGTTCCGGCTTTTTGTCCAGTCCTTCCAGCGGCAGCACCGGGAACAGCTGATCGATACCCCACGCATCCGGCATGGACTGGAACAGCGAGAAGTTGACGTAAATCTTATCCGCCATACGCTCCTGCAGCTCGTCGATAAGCGGACGGTGCGCGCGGTTACCCGGATCGAGATGTTGCTGAATATAGTTACAAACGCTCAGATAGAGCTGCTCTGCCCAGGCACGCTGCTCCAGATTGTAAATCCCCTGCGAGTAACCGGTATGGATATCAAACAGATCCATCTGGCTGTCGTGCAGCCATTCGCGCAGCGAGCGGCGATTGGCCGGCTCGTGCATCTCCTGCCAGGTATTCCACAGGCTGATAATCGGACGAGGCGCATCTTCCGGCGGCGATTGTGGCGTAATAAACTCGTTACGTTCTACGCCAATAATATTGGAAACCAGCACGGTGTGATGTGCGGTGACCGCACGTCCCGATTCGGTAATAACCGTCGGATGCGGCAGATTGTGTTCTTCACAGGCGTCGCCGATAGCCCAGATAACGTTGTTGGCATACTCGTTCAGGCCATAGTTTACCGAGCAGTCGGACTGTGAACGCGTACCTTCATAGTCCACGCCCAGCCCCCCACCCACGTCGAAGCACTGAATATTGACGCCCAGCTTCGCCAGCTCAACATAAAAGCGGGCCGACTCGCGTACGCCGGTCGCGATATCGCGGATATTCGCCATCTGCGAGCCGAGATGGAAGTGCAGCAGTTGCAGGCTTTCCATTCTTCCGGCTTCACGCATGATTTCGACCAGCTTCAGCACTTGCGTAGCCGACAGGCCGAACTTGGATTTTTCGCCACCGCTGGACTGCCATTTGCCGGAACCCTGTGAAGCCAGACGCGCGCGGATACCGAGACGCGGCACCACGTTCAGGCGCTCTGCCTCTTCCAGCACCAGCTTCACTTCCGTCATTTTTTCCAGCACCAGATAGACCTTATGGCCCATCTTTTCGCCAATCAGCGCCAGACGAATGTATTCACGGTCTTTGTAGCCGTTACAGACGATCACTGAACGGGTCATGCCCGCGTGCGCCAGCACCGCCATCAGCTCCGCTTTGGAACCGGCTTCCAGCCCCAGCGGTTCACCGGAGTTGATCAGTGATTCGATAACGCGTTTGTGCTGGTTAACCTTGATCGGATAAACCAGGAAATAGTCGCCGCGATAGCCATAAGATTCCCGCGCGCGTTTGAACGCCGCGTTAATAGAGCGCAGACGATGTTGTAAAATTTGGGGGAAACAGAACAGCGCAGGCAGGCGTTGCCCTTCGGCCTCACGCTCTTTAACCAGTTTCGCCAGATCGACACGCGCTTCAGGCACGTCCGGATCGGGGCAGACGCTGATATGACCCAGCTCATTGACGTCATAGTAATTATTGCCCCACCAGGCAATATTGTAGGTGCGCAGCATTTTGCTGGCATCTTGATCGCTCATGGCCACCTCCTGCATTGAGCGGAGTACACCGTGTTCGCCTGCTGACGAACCCTTAATCATCTTGCTGTCGTCAGACATCGCGAGCCTCGAATTTCAATGATGCGGAACAGTTAACTACTATCGCAGGGAAATCCCGCGACAACAACCCATCGACTACCGGGAAGCCCAGCATAAAACGCTGGAACACCGTACCAGGCGATATAAGAAGTATAACATTAAACACGTCGCGGACTCCGTCACCCAGCTTGCGCTGAGGCAATGAGAAGAGGGAGATTATCGACCAATGCCGGCATCACGACCGGCGCTACATCGGCATGGCACCCATGCAGGGACAGGGGACAGGAAGAGTCTGTGCGCGCCGGAATGGCGCAATGAACCGGTTGCGATCATGACCGTATTCAGCTCCGCTTGGGAAACCGGGAGGAAAAGGCCAGCGAAAAGTCCCTCGCTGACGCGCCTGCCGCTGATGCCAACAAGCCGGCTTACAGCAGCGGCGTTTTATACAATCAGCACAGCAGGAATGCAAAATTTAAATGTAAGGAACAGAGAGGAGCGCGGTAATTTTTACAAAATTCGTGGGTTGTTTCCGATAAAAAATGCTGGCAATCTGTTTAACGAATAACCTAAAATAGCCGTCCAGATGTTAATCCATCTATACCGGTTAACTTCTAAGCGTCTTAAATCAAATTATTGTACTGCTCATGGCTTTGCCTGAGGGGGCGCAGAGAGGAAACCGTTTCTTTTTAGCGCTATGCAGTCGATCCCAACCCGTTTCAGTAAGGTAAAGAATAAATGGCTAAACACCTTTTCACCTCTGAGTCCGTCTCAGAAGGCCATCCCGATAAAATCGCCGACCAGATCTCTGATGCCGTGCTGGATGCCATCCTTGAGCAGGATCCTAAAGCCCGCGTCGCCTGTGAAACCTACGTAAAAACCGGCATGGTGCTGGTCGGTGGTGAAATCACTACCAGCGCATGGGTAGATATTGAAGAGATTACCCGCCGTACCGTGCGTGAAATCGGCTACGTGCATTCCGATATGGGCTTTGATGCCAACTCCTGCGCGGTCCTGAACGCCATTGGCAAACAGTCGCCGGATATTAACCAGGGTGTGGATCGTGCCGATCCGCTGGAACAGGGCGCGGGCGACCAGGGCCTGATGTTTGGCTATGCGACCAACGAAACCGACGTGCTGATGCCTGCGCCGGTAACCTATGCGCACCGCCTGGTTCAGCGTCAGTCTGAAGTCCGTAAAAACGGTACGCTGCCGTGGCTGCGTCCGGATGCGAAAAGCCAGATTACTTTCCAGTACGATGCGGGCAAAATCGTGGGTATCGATGCGGTAGTGCTTTCTACCCAGCACTCGGAAGATATTGGTCAGAAAGATCTGCAGGAAGCGGTGATGGAAGAGATCATCAAGCCGGTTCTGCCAGCAGAATGGATCAACGCCGGCACTAAATACCATATCAACCCAACTGGCCGTTTCGTTATCGGTGGCCCAATGGGTGACTGCGGCCTGACCGGTCGTAAAATCATCGTTGATACCTACGGCGGCATGGCCCGTCATGGCGGTGGCGCGTTCTCCGGTAAGGATCCGTCAAAAGTTGACCGTTCCGCAGCCTACGCCGCGCGTTATGTGGCGAAAAATATCGTGGCCGCTGGCCTTGCCGACCGCTGTGAAATTCAGGTGTCTTACGCTATTGGCGTAGCAGAACCGACTTCCATCATGGTAGAAACCTTTGGTACAGAAAAAATCTCTACCGAACAGCTGACGCTGCTGGTACGCGAGTTCTTCGATCTGCGTCCTTACGGCCTGATCCAGATGCTGGACCTGCTGCACCCGATCTATCGCGAAACCGCTGCTTACGGTCACTTTGGTCGCGAGCACTTCCCGTGGGAAAAAACCGACAAGGCTGCACAGCTGCGTGAAGCCGCTGGCCTGAAGTAAGGTTTTACCTATTGCACTAAGGGCACCTATAGGGTGCCCTTTTTGCTGTCTGCTGGCTGGCGGATTGGTAAACTCCGTGTACACTTCGGCAGGCTTTTGATGCGTAAATGTTAACGGTTACATCCAGAAACATCACGCAGCATCGGATAATTAAGAATTTCCAGCCTTAACAAGAGTAGCGAGAATGCGCTATTTTCAGCGCTGTCCGATAGAGTGCCAGCAGGGAACCAGGAGAAGCTATTTAGTGCTATGCCTGAACGGTTATAAAGCGTAAGCGCGTATGAAAACCGCTGTTTTCAGAAAGATCTGGTGTGTAACCGGTTACACCATGTGATCGCCCGCACAGTCTTTCGCGCCGGGTTTTTTTAACATTTATAAAAACAATATACAGTACCACTAATATGGAGGCTTCATGCCTGATAATAAGAAACAGAGCAGAACATCCAACAAGGCGATGACCTTGTTCGTATGTTTACTCGCCGCACTCGCCGGCCTGCTTTTCGGGCTGGATATCGGCGTGATTGCCGGCGCTTTACCTTTCATTGCGAAAGATTTCAACGTGACTGCCCACCAGCAGGAATGGATCGTCAGTTCAATGATGTTCGGTGCCGCCGTCGGCGCTGTGGGCAGCGGCTGGATGTCCTCTTACCTCGGTCGTAAAAAAAGCCTGATGATTGGCGCCGTGCTGTTTGTTATCGGCTCTCTGTGGTCAGCCATGTCGGGAAATGCGGATATGCTGATTGTGGCACGCGTGCTGCTGGGCCTGGCCGTCGGCGTGGCTTCCTTTACCGCTCCGCTTTACCTGTCTGAAATCGCACCAGAAAAAATTCGTGGCAGTATGATCTCCCTGTACCAGCTGATGATTACCATCGGTATTCTGGGCGCTTACCTCTCCGATACGGCGTTCAGCTACACCGGCGAATGGCGCTGGATGCTGGGCATCATTACTATTCCGGCTGCCCTGCTGCTGTTCGGCGTCTGCTTCCTGCCTAACAGCCCACGCTGGCTGGCGGCGAAAGGTAACTTCCGCGATGCACAGCGCGTACTGGATCGCCTGCGTGATACCAGCGAGCAGGCAAAGCGCGAGCTGGACGAAATCCGTGAAAGCCTGAAGATCAAGCAGTCCGGCTGGAATCTGTTTAAAAACAACAGCAATTTCCGTCGTGCGGTCTGGCTGGGTATCCTGCTGCAGGTTATGCAGCAGTTCACCGGCATGAACGTCATCATGTACTACGCGCCAAAAATCTTTGAAATTGCTGGCTTTACCAATACCACCGAGCAGATGTGGGGCACCGTTATCGTTGGTCTGATCAACGTACTGGCGACCTTTATCGCTATCGGCCTGGTGGATCGCTGGGGCCGTAAGCCAACCCTGAAGCTGGGCTTTTTGGTGATGGCCATCGGTATGGGCGTACTGGGTACCATGCTGCATATCGGCATTCACTCTGCCGGCGCACAGTACTTTGCTATCGCTATGCTGCTGATGTTTATCATTGGTTTTGCGATGAGCGCCGGTCCGCTGATCTGGGTTCTGTGCTCCGAAATTCAGCCGCTAAAAGGCCGCGATTTTGGTATCACTGTTTCCACGGCAACCAACTGGATTGCCAACATGATCGTTGGGGCAACCTTCCTGACCATGCTGAATACGCTGGGCAACGCTAATACCTTCTGGGTCTACGCCGGCCTGAATATCATCTTCGTTATTTTGACTATCATGCTGATCCCGGAAACCAAAAACGTTTCTCTGGAACACATTGAGCGTAACCTGTTAAGCGGCAAAAAGCTGCGCGACATCGGTCAGCGCGACTAAGCATTGCTGGCCGGGGTGACCCGGCCAGTTTCATTGAATTCCTCCCCTCTCTCGTCGTATCCTCTACACCATGAAACCCCTCCGAATTCCGATAGCGCTACAGCAGGCTGTAATGCGCTCGCTGCGTGAAAAACTGCAGCAGGCTAATCAGCACCTTGAGCGTACCTACCCTGAACCAAAACTGGTTTATCAGCAGCGCGGTACGGCTGCAGGCACCGCCTGGCTGGAAGCCTGGGAAATCCGCCTGAACCCGGTTCTGCTGCTGGAAAATCAGGAGTCTTTTGTCAATGAAGTGGTTCCGCATGAGCTGGCGCATCTGCTGGTATGGAAACACTTTGGCCACGTAGCGCCACACGGCAAAGAGTGGAAATGGATGATGGAAAGCGTGTTGAATGTGCCCGCCCGACGTACCCACCAGTTTGCTATCGAATCAGTACGCCGCCGCGCTTTTCCCTATCGCTGTGGCTGCCAGCAGCATCAGCTGACCGTTCGCCGCCATAATCGGGTGACGCGTGGCGAAAGCGAATATCGCTGCGTTCACTGCGGTGAGAAGCTGCAGCCCGGCACATTTTCCGCTGCGTAAAAACTGGTACGGCGCAAAAAAAATAGCGCTAAAGCACGGGACGATTTCCTGTTATCTGGCGCTTCTGCTACTCTCGACGTTTCATTGTCTGACAGAAAATCGAATATGTTACGCAAAATCATTGGCTGCTTTTCTTTACTGACCGCCTTCTTTGCCCACGGGTTAAGCCTTAACAATTACCATCAGAATAATTTCGGCCAGGCGAAAGCGTATGCCGCGCAAATCAATGCCGATGCGCCTGGTTCTTTCTACTGCGGCTGTAAGATTAACTGGCAGGGAAAGAAAGGCGTGCCTGACCTCGCTTCCTGCGGCTATCAGGTACGTAAAAACGCTAACCGCGCTAACCGGATTGAATGGGAACACGTTGTGCCCGCCTGGACCTTTGGCCACCAGCGCCAGTGCTGGCAGGACGGTGGCAGAAAGCAGTGCGCCAAAGATGCGGGTTATCGCCGTATAGAGTCTGATTTGCATAACCTGCAACCTGCCATCGGTGAGGTTAACGGCGATCGCGGGAACTTCATGTATAGCCAGTGGAACGGCAGCGAGCATCAGTATGGTCAATGCGAGATGAAAATCGATTTCAAAAATAAGCAGGCTGAACCCCCGGCCCGCGCACGCGGCGCCATCGCTCGTACGTGGTTCTATATGCGTGACCAGTACCAAATCGCCATGTCAAACCAGCAGACTCAGCTGATGACGGTCTGGGACAAGCAATATCCGGTCACCGCCTGGGAGTGCGAGCGTGATAACCGCATCGCAAAAGTTCAGGGCAACCATAACCCTTATGTACAGCGTGCTTGCCAGCGGTAAAATCCGTGGCCTAAACTGAACAACATGTTTTGGCCGCCCTGC
>NZ_DALZCD010000023.1:17854-24365 GCF_031978025.1 Erwinia sp. | reverse complement strand
CATTACTGCAAAAAGGGATTTGATATCCGCTCTTTGCCCAGCGTCGAGCTGGGGCCGTGACCAGGCAGAAAGGTGACGTCATCGCCAAGGGGTAACAGCTTATTTTTAATGGCGGCAATCAGATCGGTGTGGCTGCCCTGAGGAAAGTCGGTGCGGCCTACGCCGCCACTAAAAATAACATCTCCGGAAATCAGCAGGCGAGAAACCCGATCGAAAAACACGATATGTCCGGGCGTGTGTCCCGGGCAAAGCAGCACCTCGAGCGAAGTATCGCCCACATGGACAACCTCTCCCTCTTCCAGCCAGCGATCGGGCGTTAATGGCGCGCATTCAGGAAAACCAAACATCTGGCTCTGCATCGGTAATCCTTCCAACCAGAACGCATCTGCTTTATGCGGCCCTACCACCGGCACAGCATAAAAAGCGGCCAGTTCTGCCGCAGCACCTACATGATCCAAATGGCCATGCGTCAACAGGATTTGCGTAATCGTGACGCCTTTTGCAGCCGTATGCGCTTTGATTTTTTCAGCGTCACCGCCAGGATCGACAATGGCGGCCTGTAGGGTTACCGGGCACCAGATAAGGGAACAGTTCTGTGAAAAGGCCGTTACCGGAATAGTTTGATAATTCATAGGGCTCCATTAATCCCGGTTCGTCAGGATTTTATTACCAGTGCCTCGCCGGCCCGGTATCAATATGCACAAAGTTGCTTTTGGGATAGTATCCTACACCCCCGGCCCTCATGGAAAGCGCCGCTTTGCGAACATTGCTGAGCGTAATCCCCTCAATATGAAAATCCATAGCCTGCCCCAGCGTATGGTAGCTGTGTTTAGCGACGCCGCTGCCAGTTTCACGCAGCGAGTTATTGGTTCCCAGCGTGCGATAGCCAGAAATCAGCTGTACGGGTTTGCGCGTGTCCAGCAGCGCCTGGAGTCGATAAAGCTGGTCGAAAAGATGGGGATCGATGCTTTTGATCCGGTTGGCGCGATAATCACGAAAAAAATGGTTAAGGCGCGTGAGCTCATCTTTATCGTAGCTTTTACCGTTAAAAAATTCGGTTTTAAGGCTTTCTCCGGTATGTAAATTATTCAGCGTCAGTATACGAGGACGTGAAGTGGAAAGCGAAGCGAAGGCCTGTGCTGGCAGGAGAGACAGGCCTAGCGCCGCGCCGCCCAGGGCCAGTAATTTACGGCGATGAGTGTCGAATTTATCCATTAATCTGTGTTACCCGGCTAAAAGTTTTGAAACGGTGGAAACGTTCACCGTCCGGAACCTTAACCGCGTAGAAATGTGGCGTCAACCGACGAAACGTGACGGAACCGGCAAATCCTGTCGGCATTGCCGGGCCGGCCAAACCATTCTCGCATCAGTCAACAGCGGAATACCTGAAGAATCAACCACTAGAGCAATAATTGACCAGCCTTCGTCAATACCTGTGCGCCAGAGCGCGCCGTCTGGTCATAATTGTAAATATCTGTGCGATACTGCGTGTGTCCGTCATCAGCCACCCAGGCCGTCAGATAATACAGGTTAACCGGAATACGATGACGTACCGCCACATAGTGGGTGTCGCCCTGCTTCAGCGTGGTGGAGATACGTGAATCATTCCAGCCAGCATCCTGCAGCAGCAGATTAGCCAGATCGGACGCCTTATTTACCCTGACACAGCCAGAACTGAGTGCCCGAATATCCTTCTGGAAGAGGTTATGGTTAGGCGTATCGTGCAGGTAGATGGCGTCAGAACTCGGCATATTAAATTTGTAGCGGCCCAGCGAGTTGGTTGCCCCTGGCGCCTGGCGGATACGATAAGGGAACGACGTGGCCGACACCATTTGCCAGTCGATCATAGAAGGATCGATAACTTCAGCATCACTACTCCAGCCAGAAAGCAGCGTGTAATTATGCTTATAGAGGTAGCCCGGATCCTGTTTTACTTTAGGAATAATATCTTTGCGCACCAGCGTGGTAGGCACGTTCCATGGCGGATTAAGAACAACGTTATTTAACGCGCTGCGCATCAACGGTGTTTTACGATCCGGGCGACCCACGATTACGCGGGAAGCAAGGATCTGATTGCCATTCAGATAATATTTCAGCGAGTAGTTGGCGATATTTACCATGATCCCGTTATGCATATCATCCGGCAGCAGCCTTAACCGCTGAATATTTAACGCCAGCAGCGAAGCTCGCAACTGCGGAGAAACGTTCAGCCATTCACGCGTTCTTGGGCCAATCACACCATCTGCTTCCAGACCTTGCCAGCGCTGAAAGCGTTTTACGCCCGCCACCAGCTCGTCGGAATAGATATGGGTGGGATCGGCGGGCGCCAGGTTTTGCACCTGCCCGGCCATCTCAGGCGTATTGGCCTGCGGTGACGGGTCAACAGGAGAGGCCGATGGGCTGACCGCCGCTTCCTCATCCACAAAGGAAGCCGGTACAGCCGTGGTCGGCACGGCATCATCATCAGGTTTTGGCGTATCGCTACCCGGCGTCAGCATATTACTACGCTGCAGAATTTCCCGCAGCGCGGGCACATCATCGCTCAGCTGGCCCGGGCGCAAGCTTTGTCTGTTGGCCAACTGCGGCCAGGCGCGATTATCCGCGAGCAGCTCTTTTAGTGCCTGATGCATTAAAGGATATTGCGGATGTCGCGGTGCCAGCGACGCGACAAAAGCGTGGGCGGTACCCTGCTCAACCGCCCGCTGCCACTGATTAATTACCGATAAGGCAGGCACTTCCAGCTTGTACGGAACGTTAGTGTAGAGCCAGGTCTCACCTTTAGCAGGCACCGAGGAGGCAAATTGCAGATAGCCGAGCATTGCGTCGGAAAGCACTACGTCGCGCTCCAGTCCTGTTATTGCAGGATCGGTTAACCACTTAACCCACTGGGTGAACTGCGGTTGTACGCCGGAAATGGCGACTTCCGCCAGCTGCTGCTGAAATTGCTGCACGGCCTGACGATCCTGCCACATTGGCTGCATATGCTGCGTAGCATATAAAGAGGCCAACGTTTTCAGGTAAAAAGGCCGGTAGCCGTTAGTAAACAGCGACTGTAGCTTTGCCTGCGCCTGTGAGACGGACACGCTAGCGGAATGCGGCGTGGCGGCATAGACAGGTGTAGCCTGCCCCAGCGCTAAAGCCAGGCAGCAGGCCAGGCGAAGCTTTACAAAATGAGATCCTGTCAGCAACATCCCTTGCCTCCTGTAGCGGGTCTGAACGATCGACACCTGAATAATGTTATTAGTATAGAAAAGAAAACGGCGCACGTATGCTGCGCGCCTCAGAGAGTAATTCGGCGGCACGGATTTTGCTATACGTGCCGCCGATTATTTTGTGCTGTTTAGATCAGGAAGAGAGCTCTGCCGATTCTGCTGTCACATTAGCAGGCTCGGCCGCGAAGCCACGCAGACCGACTACATGAACATGCTCGCTATTGTTGATGACCTTACGCACCAGTTTATAGGTCGTGCCTTTTTCCGGACTGATGTTTTCCGGTGCGGCAATAATCAGCTGCATCTCAAGGCGATCGCACAGTTCGAACAGCGTGGCGATGGATTTAGCATCCAGGCGCGCGGCCTCATCCAGGAACAGCAGGCGGCAGGGTGAGATATCTTTACCGCGCAGGCGACGAGACTCCTCTTCCCAGCTTTGGACTACCATCACCAGAATCGACATGCCGGTGCCAATGGCCTCGCCCGTTGACAGCGCCCCGCTTTCTGCACGCAGCCAGCCATCGGAACCCCGGTTTACTTCCACCTCCATAGAAAGGTAGTTACGGTAGTCCAGCAGCTCTTCGCCGATGGTTTGCGGCGTCCGCTGTCCCATATCAATCTGTGGATTGAGACGCTGGTAAAGCTTCGCCAACGCTTCGGAGAAGGTTAGCCGCTGGCTCTTGAACAGATCCTGATGCTGTTCGTGCTGTTCTGAAAGCACATCCAGCAGCGTGGCATGGGTCTCTCGCACGTTAACGTTAAGCCGCACGCTGTGTACCTGGCCAAAGCTGACGCTCTGCAGTCCCTGGTTCAGCTGGCGAATACGGTTCTGCTCACGCTGAATGGTTTTGCGAATAATATTCGCCACGCTGCGCGAGCTGATGGCCAGCATCTGTTCACGGGCGGTGAGCTCTTCGCTCAGACGACTCAGCTCAATCTCCATCTGTTCAATCGCCTCTACCGGATCGTCCGTGCGGATAATATCCTGGCGGATGCGTTCACGCAGATGCTGATAAACGGCAATAAAGAACTCGATCTTACGTTCAGGACGCTTAGGATCTTCTGACTGACGCAGGATATCGCGCAGGTGCTCGTTATCGGCAACGGCCAGACGTAGCGCACCCAACGCCTTATCCGACATGGAACGCAGCTCGTCACCGCCCAGATAGGCCAGCTCGCGACGATGCAAGCGACGCTCGACGCCGTTATCTTTCACCATGCGCAGGACGGCGACCCAACCCGCTTTAGCGTTGACCACCTGCTCGCGGCTTTGATGGTAATCACGCTCAACGCGCTTCAGCTTTTTCTGCAGCGCATCCATTTCCGCTTCACAGAAGGTCAGCTGTTTTTCCAGCTGATTGCGACGGCTGCGGTTATTGCTTAACGCCGTATAAAGCTCGTCACGGCGCAGACGCGAGCGCTCTTCCGCACTGGCGTCTGCCTGCACGCCGATAGCCTGCATTTCCTGCTGCAGTTCTTTCAACATATCCCGCTTGGCGTCATACGAACTTTTCAGCGAGGCGAGTACCTGACTGTATTGCGTCAGCTGCGCCTGGTGGCTTCTGAGCTGCTCGCGCGCACGCGCACGTTCGGCCTCAGCCTGTTCAAGACGGCGACGCAGCTTCTCGTTTAAATCGCTGTTGCCGTCAAGCATTCCAGCCGAATCGGCATAGTTGAAATGCGCGCGCCGCTGCACCACTTCGGTAATGGCAAACGCCTGCTGACGGGCATCGCGTTGCGCCTGCTGCGCCTGCTGATAATCCAGTTTAAGCTGCTCGTGCTGTTCCGGATCGCTTTGCAGCACTGCCACCAGCGGCTCCAGCTTAGCGAGGCCCGCGCCATGCTGTTGCAGGAAACGCGCGGCTTCCTGCGCTTCGTCAAGGCGCTCTAACAGCTCTTCGTGGCGATCCTGCAGCGTTTCGTCCAGCAGCAGGCTGACGCGCGGCATCAATCGGTTAAGCTGAGCGACGCCCTCTTTCGCCTGCTCAAACTGCTGGCGCTGCTGCTGGTTTTCACTTTCATGAGAACTGACCGCACGTTCAAGCTCGCCACGTCGGCCGTTCAGCTGACGGATTTCCGCTTCCGGGTCCGGTTCAAACGCCACGCCCAGATGGCCGCCAATAAAGCGGCTGAACGCCTGATGCAGACGTTGCGTTTTCTGCACATCGAAAGAGAGCGTCGCGTAACGTTCCGCCAGCGTTTCACGTTCGGCGCGCAGCAGTTCCAACTGATTTTCACGGGCAGCGCGACCAAACAGAGGCACTTTCGGGAAGCGGGAGTAGCGCCACTGACGATCGCCCGCTTTAACCACTACCGCTTTTTGCAGCTCTTCAACATTAAAGACGCTGTCATCAAAGGATTGCGGATCCCCTTCGATCAGATAGAGATCTTCCGGACACTCTTCCAGCCCATCCAGCAGCTCGCGAACAAGTGACAGATCCGGCACCACGATCGCGTGGCGCGCAGGGCCATATAGCGCGGAAAAGTAAGGCGCGTCTTCAATGGTGACGTCATCGTAAATTTCAGAAAGCAGCACGCCGCCGAAACGCTCGGCCAGCTGGTTGAGTCGTGCATCTTCCGAGCCGCCCGGCTGGCTTAACCGATCGATCTGGTTTTCAACCTCGCGTTTGCGGCTGGCGACTTCATCACGCTCCACGGTGGTTTCACGCTCACGCTCCAGCAGACGCTGCATATGTTCGGTGACCTGCTGGCCATTCTCCAGCGCCTCACCGGTCTGCTCACGCAGCTGCGTCAGAATTTCCTGGGCGTTCAGCCACTGTGGTGCCTGCCGCGTCAGGCGGGCGATGCGCTCACGCACCTGCTCCAGTTCCTGCCGCATCGCCAGACGGCGTTCGCCCGCATCAGCCACGCTTTCGGAAAGCTGTTCGATGCGCGCTTCCAGTTCATACTGTAAGGCTTCCAGCTCTTCCGGTGCATACTGCTGGCCGTGCTTTTTACAAAAGTCGTTCAGCAACCGCTCAGCTTCCTGCTGCTCGCGCAGTCGCTGTTCCATTTCCGCAAGACGCGAGCGCAGAGACTGCAGCTGTTCGGCGTGATAACGTTGATTGCCGGCGTCGCGCAGCAGCTCGCGGCCGGTTTGATAAGCTTCGCTGCGGCTCACTGGCCCGGCAATGCGCGTTACCAGTTCAAAAGCCTGCTCAAACTGGCTGTGCGCGGCCTGCGCCACGCTCATTTTCTGCTCCAGCATCAGCAGTCTGTCTGTGGCTTCCTGCTCTTTCGCCCGGAAAGTTTCCTGCCATTCCTGTGCGTTTTCAATGGTCAGCTCGCGGATCTGACAA
>NZ_DALZCD010000023.1:0-17844 GCF_031978025.1 Erwinia sp. | reverse complement strand
GCCTGCTGGTACTGAATGGCGCGCGTTTGCTGCACGTCCAGCGCCTGCTGATAATCAGCCAGCTGGCTTTTCAGTTCATCCACTTCCAGTTCGGCGGCTTCCGCCCGCGCTTCGTTCTCTTCCTGCACTTCACGCGCTTCGGCGACGACCTCGTTCTGCTCTTCCAGACGATAGGTCAGCTCATCAATATCGCCTTCATAGCGCTCAATTTTTTCCTGCTGGCGCATAGCCGTTTGCACCAGGTTAAGGTGATCGCTGGCGCTCTGGTAATCCGTTTCCAGATCGCTTTCTGCCCCGGTATGCTCTGCCAGCTCGCGCGCCATTTCTACATGGCGATACTGCTCGGCAGCCAGCTGCTTGCGGCTACCAAAGAGCTCGCTGCGCTGTTGCATGGCCCCGTCCAGATGCACGCGGCGCTCGTTGGCATGGCGCATATAGTCGGCAGCCACATAGCTGGTTGCTTCAGAGATCAAATGCTTAAAGAGATCGCGGTCAGACTGCGTCACGCGGATCGCTTCCAGCGTCATCCGGTTTTCGCGTAGCGCCGCCTCCATATCCTGGAAAGCCTTACGCACGCCACCGTTTTCCGGCAGCAGGTAATCACGCAGCGAGCGCGTGATCGCGCTGGAGATGCCGCCGTACAGCGACGCTTCGATCAGGCGGTAATATTTACTGCGATCGGCTGCCGAGCGCAGGCGACGCGCCACAATGCCCAGATCGAACATCATCGAGTGGTATTCTGTGATGGAGTTGAACTGCTTAAACTGCACGCTCTCCATCGCTTCGAATTTCTCTTTCAGCTCGCTGAGCGGCAGCACGCGGGCCTGACGGGCATTGACCGTTTCGGTGAGAATCTCCGTCGGGTTAATGGAGGTGGGCAAACCGTGGATACTGAACGGTCTGATATCCACTTTGCGGTCACGGCCGGCAATTTGCTGTAAACGCACCCCAACGATAACGCGCTGATGCAGTGAGTTAACCACATCCAGGGCCGCATAACAGACGCCCGGCTTAAGTTTGCCGTGCAGACCTTTATCGCGCGAACCAGAAGTAGCGCCCGCCTCCGTGGTGTTACGGAAGTGCAACAGCGTCAGATCGGGGATAAGCGCGGTAACGAAAGCGGCCATGGTGGTTGATTTTCCCGCGCCGTTTCCGCCGGACAGCGTGGTAACCAGCTCGTCCAGATCGAACGTTCGGGCAAAGAAACCGTTCCAGTTGACCAGCGTTAGCGAGCGAAATTTTCCGCGTTCAATCATTCTTCTTCCTCCGCCTGACCGGCGTCGTTACCGTGCTCTTCTTCGTTCTGTCGGGCCTGACCGCTTTCTGTAAACATCGCTTCGCCGTCTCTGATCATTCTCAGCTGCGCTTCGCGAGGGTCATCGCCGCTGCGCACGTCGGCGCCAAAGCGGAACACGGATTCGGTGATGCGGAACTTGCTGCTGTCATGTCCCATAAACCACACCATGCCCAAACGACGCAGACGGCTTAACGAGGCACGCATTTTTTCATGGAGCTTCTGGCGGTCCAGGTCTGAACCGGTGGAGCGCTGGTTTACCAGCTTAAGCAGCTTGCCTTCATCGGCCAGCGTCAGCAGCTCGTCGTACAGCTCCTGCTGGGTGAAAATGCCCTCATTGGCCAGCCGCTCCGGGCTAAGATAAAGCCAGCAAAGCACCTTGCCCACCATCATATCCAGTTCAGAAAGCACCGAGCGCGCAATCAGCGTGGTAGAGCGAGGGCGCAGATAGAAAAAGCCTTCCGGCGCGCGGATGAGTTCCACGTTATAGCGCAGATAAAATTCTTCCAGGTATTCCTGGTAATCCATCAGAAAAGCGTGATTGTCCAGCTCTTCAATACCAATATGGCGGCCTGCACGCAGCTGGCTGTCGAGCGCGGGAAACAGCGGGTTAGCCAGCGCCATCGCCAGCTTAACCGGCATCACTTGTTCAATATTTATCGATGACATGCGCCTGTACCTTGGCTCCGTAATCATTAATGGCCTGCCACTCGGCGGGCAGACCGGAAAAATCAGCTTCGGCGACGCCTAAACGCACGGCCTGGTCGACGACAATCCTCGCCACGTCAAAATGGCGGGCGCGTGGATATTGCGCCAGATAGTCGCGCATCACCACGCCCAGATTCAGCGGTTTTTGCTGGGCTTTATAGATGGCCAACGCCTCTTCAATCATGGCCGCCAGCTGTTCACGAATTTCGCTCAGCTCTTCGTATTCCAGTTCGGCAGGCAGTTCGCCCATCACCTCTTCGTTACGCAGCGTCAGTTCTTCGTCTCGTACGTCAAACAGGCGTTCGGCATTGGCATAGGTCAGTGCCCAGGGCGCGTCGAAATAATGTTGCAGCGACTGGCGCAGGCGTTGAGCAAAGACACGGTTTTTATCCATATCGATCGCGGTACGGATAAATTTATGCACGTGGCGGTCATAGCCAATCCACAGATCGATCGCCTGCTGGCCCCAGCTGATAATGCGGTCAAGCTTGTTTTGCAGATCGAACACCAGCTTGTCGATAAAGCCCAGGTCGGGACTGCCCAGCGTGGCATCCTGGATGCGCAACAGATTAGCCTGCAGCTTGTCGCCTGCGGCTTCCAGCGTATCCTGCAGTTCACGCAGCGTACCGGAAGTCTCATTCAGCAACATCTCGCAGCTTTCAATCGCCGCGCGCCAGTCCTTGTTGAGCAGCTGCGCGATATCGTCTTTCACCGCCTGCTGCTGCTCATCCATAATGCGCTGGGTAATATCAATGCTGTCAAAAATTTCGGCGACGGAATATTTCAGGGGCGCAAAAACGTTGCGGTGCCAGTGAAAATCGTCGCCGTCTTCATCCGCCGCGTCTGCCGCGCGTTTCAGCTCGCTTGCCACAATAGAAAGTTGCATCGAGAGCCGTAGCGTTGAGAATTCACGTTGGCGAATGTAGTAATCGGTAATGCCGATCGCGAGCGGCGTCAGGCGGTAAATCGCCTGCCCTTCAGCCTGCTCGCTGGTAAAGCGGTTAAGCAAACGCTGGCGCACCATATCGTTAATAGCGTTATTGGCGCGGACGCTGACGGTTTCGCTGGTCTGTTCAAATCCTTCGCTGACATGACGGAAGGCATCCGTCAGTTCGCCCTCGCTCATCTCACCATCCATGCGCTCGCCATTGAGCGTGGCTACCGCCAGCAAAAAAGCCAGACGTTCGGTAGGCAACGAGACGGAAAAATCATTTTTTCGCGCCCAGGCAACCAGCTCCGGTACTGTCTGGGAAAATTCACTCATGCTTCGTCCTTTATGGGCTTCCGCGCTGTTACGTGGATATAGCGACCCAAACTTAAAAATGGCTCCTGGCGGCAGAAGCGCTTTTCCAGCGCCAGGATCTCGTCAAATCGTTCTGTTTGCTTGTGCTTATCGCGCATATAGTCGTGAAAGACGCGCACGCCAGCTTTGCTTTCAACCGTGAAGCCGATATCAGCCAGCCAGCGGTAGACCTGCTCCGGATCGCGCGGGTAATCCGGCGACAGCGTTTTACGTTTACGCTTGCGTAAATCGGCCTGCATATAGCCAAAATTGCCCAGTACCAGCGTCTGCATCATCAGCCCGTTGAGGTTGTAAAACATCAGCGAGAGCACGCCGCCGGGCGCCAGCGTATCGTAAAGCGCGGCCAGCACCGCTTCCGGCTCGGCTACCCATTCAAGCACAGCGTGGAACAATACCAGATCAACAGGCTGAACCAAATGCTGACCGACTTCCTGCGCGCTGATTTGTCTGAATTCCATGTGGTCGCTCACACCTTGTTCGCTGGCGTTAAGGCGCGCGCGCTGCAGCATCTCTTCCGATAAATCACAAAGCAAAACCTGATGGCCAAGACTGGCCAGCCCGCAGCTGATTTGGCCTTCCCCGCCGCCCGCGTCCAGCACGTTCAGCGGTCTGGACGGCAGCGTGGCCAGAATCGCTTCCAGCTCCTGCCAGGCAATGGCCTGGCGAATGCGGCCTTTGGTGGTACCGTAGATATTCTGCGAAAATTTTTCCGCGATATCATCAAAGTTGCGATCCTGCATAAGCGGGCTCCGGGCTGGGCAAAAGGGTGAATCCGGCGGCTATTTTGGCATACACTGCGGGAGAATGAACCTTTCCGTCACTGCTTCGCTTTCGGGTGGCGTTTTTTCGGACAAAAGGAAGCTACTTTTATGCTTTTTACGCTTAAAAAAGCGATTGGCGGCCTGCTGCTGCCCTTGCCGCTGCTGTTGTTAGTCATGGCGGTTGGACTTTTCCTGCTCTGGTGCAGCCGCTGGCAAAAAACCGCGAGAATTATACTCTCTTCCACCTGGCTAATCTTGTTATTGATCAGCCTCCAACCTGTCGCCGACGGTCTGCTGGCGCCTGTTGAAAACCGCTTCTCTACGTGGCATGGCACTCAGAAGGTAGATTATATCGTGGTGTTAGGCGGTGGCTATACGTGGAATCCGCAATGGGCACCAGGATCGAATATGATTGGTAATAGCTTGCCAAGGCTGGTGGAAGGGATCCGCTTGTGGCGTGAAAATCCCGGCTCGACGCTGATTTTTACCGGCGCGGCCGCGCAGAGTAATCCTGTCAGCTCGGCGGAAGTAACAGCAAGAGTGGCCCAGTCTTTAGGCGTACCGCGCAGCAGCATGATTACGCTGGATAAGCCACGTGATACCCGCCAGGAGGCGACAGAAGTGGCAAAAGTGGTCGGTCATCGCCCCTTCCTGCTGGTTACCTCCGCGTCGCATCTGCCGCGCGCAATGGTATTTTTTCAGCAGCAGGGACTGGATCCGCTGCCCGCTCCGGCTAATCAGCTGGCGATCGCTTCCCCGCTGAACCCCTGGGAAAAAGTGCTGCCTTCCTCACTGTGGCTCGGTCACAGCGAGCGCGCCATTTATGAAACGCTGGGTCGGTTATGGCAAAAAATCACCGAGCCCTCACTCGAGCCAGGGCAACAGGGAGCGAGCCGCTAAGTCGAAGCGGGCCCGGTTGAAACAACCGGAGTGGATCAGCCGGTCCGCTTCTTCCCACACCGTATAAAGCCAGCGCCTGGCGATAAAACCTTCTGCCACGGGCGCCTGCTGGAGATAGCGAAACAGCAGCTCTTCCGCCTGACCTTCATCGCTCAGCCGGAAAAGTTCATATTCACGCGGCGCCCAGAGCATTCTGCCGGGATTGATCATTGACAGCAGTTGGTCGCTCCAGGCTTCCTTCAGCATATTGCTGAGCGACAGGTTGCCATGAACCAGCACGCAGGGATCGTCGAAATCGGTAAAAAGCGAGCAGAGATTCTGGCGGCAGCGAAAGAGAAAGCGGTGATCCTCCATTGTCAGCAGCTCCGGGCGCATATAGCCCAGGGTTGACCACAGCACTTCCACCCGCTGTTTGTACCAGGCGGGCCAGTTATTCTCCTGCGTGCTGTCTACTGTCCCAACCAGACCGTGGCTGTCGATCCGATGCCAGGCCAGCAGTGCGGCGACGATCTGCTCCTGCAGTTGCTGCCAGCGAGACGGCGTGCGGGTTGGTGCTTCAACCGAAACGCCGCCCATGCGCTCAATCAGCAGGATCTCATGCTGCGGGGGCAGCTGGCTGACAATCATTCCATATACCGCGGGCATGCGTACGGTGCTCTCGCGCGCCAGCATGGAGAGCTTGTAGGCTTCCTGCGAGGCTATCCCTTTGGTATTGAAGTATTTGGCCATCAGCGGCAAAGAGTGCCCCTTGCCGTCGTAGAGCGAATACAGACTGGCATAAGGCTGTTCACTGATGCATTCGAGACGGCTTAGCGTCTCACCCAGCACTATCGAAAGTTCTGAACGAAGATGTTCCATCTGCTGCTCCTAATCGCAAGCGAGGCCGGATAGCTGTCTTTTTCCTGGTTATAGCAAGAAGCAGAGAAACAGGGCCGTGGTCGGCCCTGAAAATATTTACTGCATGGCCGCGCGCACGCGTTCCAAATCTTCCGGCGTATCAACGCCAGCGCCCGGAACAATCTCGGCCACGTCAACGTGAATTTTTTCGCCATACCACAGAACCCGCAGCTGTTCGAGCAGCTCAATCTGCTCCAGCGGACTCGGCTCCCAGCTAATGTACCGGCGGACAAAACCGGCACGATAGCCGTAAATGCCGATATGGCGCAGGAAATGATCGCCAATTGTTTGTTGAGAGACGGCAAACCGCTCACGGTCCCAGGGAATGGTCGCGCGCGAAAAGTAGAGCGCGTTGCCCTGCGCATCCCTGACCACCTTGACAGCGTTAGGGTTAAACGCTTCTTCTGCTGACTCGACAGGCACCGCCAGCGTAGCCATCCCGACACGGCTTTTCGCCAGGTTATCGGCCACCTGACGAATGATGACCGGTGGGATCATCGGCTCATCGCCCTGCACATTGACGATCACCGTTTCGTCAGGGAAACGGTATTTCTCAATCACTTCCGCCAGGCGCTCCGTGCCCGACTGATGATCGGGACGCGTCATGCAGACTTCGCCGCCAGCCGCTTCTACCGCACGAGCGACGTCGTTATTATCCGTAGCAACAATAACGCGCTCAGCACCTGATTCACGTGCGCGCTCCATGACGTGCACGATCATCGGCTTGCCATGGATATCAACCAGCGGTTTTCCGGGCAGCCTGGTGGAAGCGTAGCGCGCCGGAATAATAGCGACAAAACTCATGAATGCGTCTCTTCCAGCGTGAGCGAGCGCGCTTCGGTTTCCAGTAAAACGGGAATGCCGTCGCGTACCGGATAAGCCAGCCCGTCAGGCTTGCAGATAAGTTCCTGGCGATCTTTATTGTAATACAGCTTACCGTGGCAAACCGGGCAAGCAACGATTTCAAGCAAACGATGATCCATGGTGTCTCCCTGGTGGATCCGATCAGACAGGCCGTTAGAATATCATAGCTCTTGGTTGAGCGGTTAACCTCCCTGCCGGCTTAAAGCAGCCATTCTTTTGGCCAAATTGCGGCCAGCTCCGCAGGCAGCTGCAACAGATGCACTTTTTGCGCCCCCTGCCAGCGTGCAAAACGACTAATGGCCTGCTGTAAATCAGTCAGCAGCCCGGCGGTGAGACTGACGCCCGGCTCCAGCCACAGCTGTTTGACCAGCAGAATTTTTTCTTTGCGCTGCATTTTGGCATCCAGCCGCCCTTTCAGCGTCCCACGATGCAGTATGGGCAAAACAAAGTAGCCGTATTGCCGCTTCGCTTCCGGGGTATAACACTCCAGTCGATAGGAGAAGTTAAACAGCTCCAGCGCCCGCTTGCGATCCCATACGACCGGGTCGAAAGGCGACAGCAGCGCCGTATGCGTGGCCCGGTTTTTTTGCTCCAGCATGGGCAGCTGAGAGTGATGCAGGTAGCATGGCCCTAACGTTTCGACTTCAACCGGCACCACTGTGCCTGCATCAAGCCACTTTGCCAGCTGCTCTTTTACCGGTGCACGCTTCAGTCGGTAGTAATCTGCCAGCCAGTCAGCACGAAAAAGGCCCAGGCTTTGCGCGCTGTTACCCAGCATTTGCCTGACTGCTTCTTTCTCTTCCAGCGCGTGCAGTGCGTCATCCCATTCTGGCAGGACACGCTGGCGAAGGTCATATACTCGCTGGAAGTTACGCCGCTCGATGACCATCAACTCCCCGGCAGTAAAAAGGTTTTCCAGATGGCGCTTGTGCGGTTTCCAGCACCACCAGCCGGACGGCTGGCCTGCCGGCGCGGCAAAGTCAGCCGATCTTACCGGCCCATGCTCTTTGATATGTGCCAACAGCTGCGTCACCTCTTCCTGCCGGGAAGCGGCCCATTCGCCGTTATATTTCCATCCCATGGCCTGTGGCGAAAGCATACGGTAGCGCAGCAGCGGATAATCTTCAGAGGGGATAAAACAGGCTTCATGTGCCCAATATTCAAACAGCTTGCCGGTAGCCAGCGCTTCTTCTAACCACGCGGGGGGATAGTCACCAAGGCGACTGAACAACACCAGATAAGGACTGCGGGCCACGACATGAATAGTGTCAATTTGCAGCAGGGACATTTGCCGCACGCTGGCGATCAAATCGGTAAATTGTGCTTTTCGCGGAGGCGCGTGAAGCAACCCCTGTGCGGCAAGATGAATATGACGGGCCTGGGTCAGCGAAAGAGAAATGGACATAATGCACCTGTATTCACATGGTGCATTTAGTTTAGCGAGTTATTCAGGGTTAAGTGCGACAATACAGTTCAGCAGCGCGTCAGCCTTGTCGGTCGGCAACGCTGCGTCCACCGGCAAATACCACCAGTTGGCGGCAGCAAAGCGGCTGACTTTAACCGCATCCTTTTCGGTCATTAGCAACGTCTGGTTTGGCAGCGCAAGCGAGCTCAGCTGCGCCTCGCTGTATGCCTGGTGATCGGCGAAAGAGACTTCCTCAACAGGGACAATCCCCAACTGACGCAGCGTGGCGAAAAAACGCGGCGGATGGCCGATACCAGCCATTGCGACGACGTTTGTAAGCGAGGCAGCAGGACGGGTTTCGCCGGTTTGCAGATTAACCGCCAGGCCCGGCGTCAGGCGCATTGCTATCTCATCAACAAGCGCAGTGCCGCCGTTAGTAATCACCGCATCCACTGTCTTCAGACGTGAGGCCCGTTCACGCATTGGCCCGGCGGGTAACCACCAGCCGTTGCCAAAACGGCGCTGACCATCGATAACCACTATTTCGAAATTTCTTGCCAGCGCGTAATGCTGAAGGCCGTCGTCGGTAATAATGATATCAACCTCGCCGTGCGCCAACAGCGCCTGCACGGCTTCTTTACGGCGTGGAGAAACGGCCACCGCCGCGCCGGTGCGGCGATAAATCAATACCGGTTCGTCGCCCGCCTCGCCAGTGGTCGTGTTGCCGTCCAGTACCAGCGGATAGGCTGCTGCTTTACCGCCGTAGCCTCTTGATACCACCCCAGGTCGCAGGCCGCGCTGCTGTAAAGCCTGCACCAGCCAGATGACTACCGGCGTTTTGCCGTTGCCGCCTGCCGTCAGGTTACCGACCACGACAACCGGCACTGGTGCCCGCCAGGCCTTCCGCCAGCCCAGACGATAGCTTAAGCGGATCAGGCTGGTAATGAGCCCATACAGCCAGCTGAGCGGCAGTAAAAGCCGCCACAGGCCGGAGCGACCGCTCCAGAGGCGTTCAATCATTGACCAAACTGCATCTTATGCAGCTGAGCGTAGGCGCCTTTATGCGCCAGCAGCTCGGCATGACTGCCACGCTCAACGATGTGGCCATCTTCAACCACGACGATTTCATCGGCCTTTTCAATCGTGGAGAGACGATGGGCAATAACCAGTGAAGTACGATTTTTTTGCAGTTCATCCAGCGCGGACTGAATAGCGCGTTCCGACTCGGTATCCAGCGCCGAAGTGGCTTCATCCAGGATGAGAATGGGACAATCACGCAGCAGTGCGCGGGCAATAGCAATACGCTGGCGCTGGCCGCCGGAAAGCAACACGCCATTTTCGCCGATGACTGTATCCAGACCTTCATCCATTTTGTTGATAAAGTCCATCGCGTGGGCCATCGTAGCCGCTTTTTCAATATCTTCACGGCTATACTGCTCATTACGCGCGTAGGCAATATTGTTGGCTACCGTGTCGTTGAACAGATGCACATTTTGTGAAACTAAAGCGACCTGGTTTCGCAGCGAGCTGAGCGTATATTCCCGCAGATCGTGCCCGTCCATCAGGATTTCGCCCTGTTGAATATCGTAAAAACGCGTCATCAGGCTGGCAATCGTCGATTTACCCGATCCAGAACGCCCCACCAGCGCGACGGTTTTGCCCGCCGGAATAGACAGGTTAATGTTGTGTAGCGCGGGCGTTTCACGTCCCGGATAGGTAAAGGTCACGCCGCGAAATTCTACGTCGCCACGAGCGCGCTCAACAACGCGAGTCCCCGTATCCACTTCCTGCTCGCTGTCGAGAATGGAAAAAAGCGTCTGACAGGCGGCCATACCGCGCTGGAACTGAGCGTTAACGTTGGTCAGCGATTTCAGCGGGCGCATCAAACCAAACATTGAGGTAAATACCACGGTAATGGTACCCGGTGACAGGGTGGACATCACGCTCGGAAAACTGGCGGCATAGAGAACAAAAGCCAGCGCCAGTGAAGCGATAAGCTGAATAATAGGATCGGACACGGAAGACGCGGACACCAGCTTCATACCCTGCTGGCGCATCCGGTTACTGACGTGATCAAAACGCTGGGTTTCGATTTTCTGTCCACCGAAAATCAGGACTTCTTTATGCCCTTTCAGCATTTGCTCAGCACTGGTCGTCACCTGCCCCATCGTATTTTGCATACTTTTGCTGATATTACGAAAGCGTTTCGACACCATGCGAATGGCAAATGAGACGATGGGAGCCAGCAGGATTAAGATGAGCGACAGCTGCCAGCTGTAGTAGAACATCATAATAAACAGGCCAATAATGGATGCGCCTTCGCGCACGACCGTCACCAGCGCGCTGGATGAGGATGAAGCAACCTGCTCCGAATCATAAGTAATGCGCGACAGCAACGTACCGGTAGATTGCTGATCGAAGAAAGCGACAGGCATCCCCATCATATGGCTGAAAAGACGGCGACGCATCGACATCACAACGTTGCCGGACACCCAGGAGATGCAGTAGCTGGAAATATAGCTTGAAACGCCGCGTACCAACATCAAACCGATAACGGCGAGGGGCATCCAGAGCAGTACGGAGGAGTCCGCTTTACCAAAACCATCGTCCAGCAGCGGCTTAAGTAAGGACATCATCAGCACGTCGCCCGCTGCGTTAATAATAAGAGCAACGGAGGAGACGGCCAGCCCCGTTTTAAAGGGTTTGATCATCGGCCAGAGGCGTTTAAAGGTTTGCCAGGTGGAGAGATCTTTGTCCTGATGCATGTGTTAACCAGCTTCCAATTGAAATAGCCGCTCATTCTAACTGGAATAACGTGTTACGCCAAACCACTGATGGTACCAACGGGGCATTATTTGCCTTCTTAAACTTAAAACACGCCAGTTATCTTTAGAAAATTCCACGCTGATTTGCCCCTCCGTCGCCGTGTCGTACCAGCTGTAATCGTTCTCCAGATAGCGGGTAATGACGCTTTGCGCCGGCAGTTTCCAGGCACTGTAGCGGGCAACGGAAGCCAGCGCAGCCTGAGCCGCGACCCTTCTTAGCAAAGGCGGCGAAGATGACGTTCTGCTACCATGATGCGGCACCTGTAATACCTCAGCCCTTAACGTCTCACCATAACGTCTGACAAGCTGGTGCTCTGTCGATATCTCGATATCGCCCGTTAATAGAACCCGCCACTTCCCATCCGTTACGCTGATAACACAGGACTGATTATTACCGTTTTCTTTCCGGGGCCGATCCGGCCAAAGAACGTTAAATTTTAGCGTTTGCCAGCGCCAGTTTCTCCCCTGATAACAGGGTATATGCCCAGGTAAACCTGAACCGCTATGGATGACTGCATCAGGGAAGGTTTTTTGCAGACTTTCCAGACCGCCAGTATGATCGAGGTGTTCGTGACTTAAAATAATATGTTGTACTTTTATCCCCTGCTAGCGAAGCCAGGGAATAATCTGGCTGGATGCTGCGTCACCGCCAGCCCACCGGTTGCCGGTATCATAGATAACCGCCTTCCCACGCTGCGAGATTACCACGGCCAGACCGTGTCCAATATCCAGCATATCCATACGCCAGTCGGGTTGCCGGACGTTCAGCTGCCAACACAGTAGCCCCACACCTAAACTGCCCAGCGTAAAAGGCGACGTTCGCCACCAGTGGAAACGCCAGCTAACGACCAGCAAGATGCAGAAAGGGCTTAGCCACAAAGCCTGCTGGCTCACAGCCAACCAACCATCAGGCAGTTGCCGTAAAGGAAAAAACACCAGCGCCAGAGAACGATCGGCCAACCACCAAAACAGCTGGCTCAGCGGCGCAACAGGTAGCGTTAGCACCGCACCAAGGATTAGCGGCACCGTCAGCAGCGTAACGACCGGTACTGCCCACAAATTAGCGAATAGCGCGCTGATACTTACGCCGTGAAAAATAAAAATCTGTAGCGGCATCAGCAGCAAAAATAGCCCGGTCTGTAAATGTAGCAGCTGCAACAGCAACCAGTGTTTTTTCCCACTAAAGCGTTTTGGAAGCGGGAACCATTGATACCACAAAAGCAATCCGGCAACGGCAACCGCCGACAGCCATAAACTATCCGACAGGATACTCAAAGGATCGAAAAATAAAATAGTGCCGATGCACAGTAGCCAGACCTGCCAGCCGGTACAATTTCGTCCCTTCAAACGCAGCAGGCTCCAGCTGAGCAGCGCGACTATTGCTCGTAGCGCGGGAGGACTGCCCCCGGCAAGCCAGCAATAGATCAGCGCCAGTACGACGCCGCTCAACAGGGGAAAACGGTAGCCCATCCAGCTGGCTCGAAAGCCAAGTTGAAGGATCCGCGCTATCAACCAGCCCACTGTTGCAGCCAGACCTATATGCATCCCTGAAATGGCCATCAGATGCGCCGTCCCTGTTTCTCTCAGCAAGGCTTTCGTTTCGCTGTCAAGCTTGCTTCGTTCACCAAAGGTCAGTGCCAGCAGAACGCTATGCCAGGGCAACACTTCAAAATATTGACGACTTTTCTGCATGACTTTTTCACGCCAGCCACAGCGGCTATCGACCCTCTGCCAGGCCAGCGCCTTGCCCGTCAGCGGTGTGCTGCCAGCCAGCGCAAAACGTTGTGCATCAAAGCCACCTTCGTTAAGACGGGCATGAACAGGTCGCAGTTTGAGTTTCATACGCCAACGCTGGCCCGGGCAAAGTACCTGATTGCCAGGCGTAGCGATCAGAGCGTAAACGGGTGGGAAAAATTGTTTTCCCGACACGCTTTCAATACGAATTTTGATGCGTTGAGGCTGTAACTGCTCAATTTTTACTACGGCTTCAACAGGTGCAGATGACAGAAAAGTTGTTTGCTGCAGAAGCGTTTGCGCAGGCACGACTGCCCAAATGAATAGCAGCAGAACGAGGGACGCTTCTCTCAACCAAAATTGCCGCGTGATTAACAGTAGCGCAATGACTCCTGTGAAAAGCTGGAGAGTACCCACGTCAGGCAGCGCAGGTAGCCTACAAAGCGGCAGGGCAGCAATAATCATCCATAGAGATAATCGGCTAAGGCTATAGGGCATTTTGCTACCTCCGTTGTGCATAACGGAAGTGTGACGGGATCTTACAAAGCACGCAGCCGGTATTTTCCGCACCTCAGAAACGCTGCGCAAAGTTTTGACTGGTTTGCAGAAAACAAGATTAAGCCTGCGAGGACGCTCTGCTTAATTGACTGACAGCGATCGTTCAGGTATGCCGGAGGCAAAAAAAAACGACACCGAGGTGTCGTTTTATTGCGTGGTAATGCGAAGCTTTAGCCGTAGATATTCGCGCGATCGCGTAATTCCTTGCCCGGTTTGAAGTGCGGAACGTATTTACCTTCCAGCTCAACTTTGTCGCCCGTTTTCGGGTTACGACCGGTGCGAGGTGCACGATAATGCAAAGAAAAACTGCCGAAGCCCCGGATTTCGATGCGTTCGCCCTGGGCCAACGTGGTGGCCATGTGCTCCAGCATCTCTTTTACCGCATCCTCAACGACTTTCGCCGGAATATGAGAGTGCTGGCCAGCAAGTCTTTCAATCAGTTCTGACTTGGTCATAAATCCTCCGGTTAATCCCTGTTGGAAAAGCTTTGGCAATTACGGCAGATTCAGGGTGGCTAAGCCACCCTGATGCAAGCGCAATTACTCGCCTTTAGCTGCTTTGAATGCTTCAGCCATAGCGTTAGAGAAGTTGCCTTCTTCCTGTTTGGTGTTAACAGTATTGATAGCTTCTTTCTCGTCAGCCTGGTCTTTAGCACGAACAGACAGGCTCACTACGCGGTTTTTACGATCCACGCCAGTGAACTTAGCTTCAACGTCGTCACCAACGTTCAGAACCAGAGTAGCGTCTTCTACACGGTCGATTGAAGCTTCAGACGCGCGCAGGTAACCTTCAACGCCGTCTGCCAGTTCAACTGTAGCACCTTTAGCGTCAACTGCAGTCACTTTACCGTTAACAATGGCACCTTTCTTGTTCAGAGAGATGTAGTTGTTGAACGGATCTTCTGCCAGCTGCTTAACGCCCAGGGAGATACGCTCGCGCTCTGCGTCAACCTGCAGAACCACAGCAGCGATTTCGTCGCCTTTCTTGTATTCACGAACAGCTTCTTCTCCGGTAGCGTTCCAGGAGATGTCAGACAGGTGAACCAGGCCGTCGATACCGCCGTCCAGGCCGATGAAGATACCAAAGTCAGTGATTGACTTGATTTTACCTTCAACACGGTCGCCCTTGTTGTGGGTTTCTGCAAACTGCTGCCATGGGTTAGATTTGCACTGCTTCAGACCCAGAGAGATACGACGACGTTCTTCGTCGATGTCCAGAACCATTACTTCAACAACATCGCCTACGTTAACAACTTTAGACGGATGGATGTTTTTGTTGGTCCAGTCCATTTCTGAAACGTGTACCAGGCCTTCAACGCCTTCTTCGATTTCAACGAAGCAGCCGTAGTCAGTCAGGTTGGTTACACGACCAGTCAGGCGGGTGCCTTCCGGGTAACGCTTAGCGATTGCGACCCATGGATCTTCGCCCAGCTGTTTCAGACCCAGAGAAACACGGGTACGTTCGCGGTCGAACTTCAGCACTTTAACAGTGATTTCGTCGCCAACGTTGACAATTTCGCTTGGATGCTTAACGCGTTTCCATGCCATGTCAGTGATGTGCAGCAGGCCGTCAACGCCGCCCAGATCAACGAATGCACCGTAGTCAGTCAGGTTCTTAACGATACCTTTAACTTCCATGCCTTCCTGCAGGTTTTCCAGCAGCTGATCGCGCTCTGCGCTGTTTTCGGATTCGATTACCGCACGACGTGAAACCACCACGTTGTTGCGCTTCTGATCCAGCTTGATTACTTTGAATTCAAGCTCTTTGCCTTCCAGGTGCAGCGTGTCACGTACTGGACGAACATCAACCAGGGAACCTGGCAGGAACGCACGAATACCGTTCAGCTCAACTGTGAAGCCACCTTTCACTTTGCCGTTGATAACACCGGTAACAGTTTCAGCATCTTCGTAAGCTTTTTCCAGCGTGATCCAGGCTTCGTGACGCTTAGCTTTCTCACGGGACAGCAGGGTTTCACCGAAGCCGTCTTCTACTGCGTCCAGCGCAACGTCAACTTCGTCGCCTACCTGGATTTCCAGTTCGCCGGCTGCGTTCTTGAACTGCTCTGCAGGGATTGCAGATTCAGATTTCAGACCCGCATCAACCAGAACTACGTCTTTGTCGATAGAGACAACAACGCCACGAACGATGGAACCCGGGCGGGTTTCGATTTCTTTCAGGGACTCTTCAAAGAGTTGAGCAAAAGATTCAGTCATATTGATAATCTTCAGGATTCTTCAATTTAACGTCCACCTGACATCCTGCCGGGTGGGGTTGTTTCACATGCCCTGTGACGTCCATATCACAGGGTTAAAAAAATCGGTTTTACGATCTACCGCGGCAAAGACAGTTTTTCACGTGCATAATTCAGAGCCGTTTCAATCACCTGCTCGATTGACATACTGGTCGAATCCAGCATCAGCGCGTCTTCTGCCGGCCTTAACGGTGCAATAGCACGGTTACGGTCGCGATCGTCTCGCTCTTTTATCTCAGATAAAAGGCGTTCAAAGTTAACACTAAAGCCCTTATCCTGCAACTGTAGCATACGGCGATGGGCACGTTCTTCAGGGCTGGCATCCAGAAAAATCTTTACCTGGGCATCCGGGAAAACCACCGTCCCCATGTCTCGTCCATCCGCAATCAGGCCTGGCGCTTCACGAAATCCCCGCTGACGGCGCAACAGCGCTTCACGTACACGCGGGAAAGCCGCTACTTTAGAGGCCGTATTGCTGACATCCTGAGTACGGATTTCACCCGAGACGTTTTCACCCTCAAGGATCACTTCCATCTCATCTTCACTGGGCACAAAGCGAACATCAAGATGTGCCGCGATGGGTACCAGCGCCTCTTCAGACGTAATATCTACCTGATGGTGTAACGCCGCCAGCGCCAACACGCGATAAATAGCGCCTGAATCCAACAGATGCCAGTTTAATGCCTCAGCCATTGCCTTGCACAAGGTTCCTTTACCGGCTCCGCCTGGACCATCAATGGTGATCACCTGGGCTATAGGCGTCATGTCTTTCTCCTGTTGGTGGGATGCCTGCTTAACCTGCTCAGACAAATAACGCCGCATATTATACGCTGCTCTGATTACGATCGTTACCCCTTAAGCGTAGACGGCCTGAAATTAATCGATGACTGTAACGGGATTTCATCGGAAACCAATGTCAGGAGCGTGAGGCAGATCGCAACCCGCTGCCTTGCTGTGCAGCGGGCCCGGGCATTATGCCAGCTGGCTAAGGCGAGCAAACTGCTCGAAATAATCAGGGAAAGTTTTAGCCGTACATTTCGGGTCAATTATAGTAACTGGGGTGGCAGACAATGCCACCAGCGAAAAGCACATGGCCATACGATGATCGTTGTAGGTGCCGATTTCGGCATACTGAACAGCATCCGGAGGGGTGATACGGATAAAATCATGCCCTTCTTCAACGTCAGCACCAACCTTACGCAGCTCGGTCGCCATTGCTGAAAGACGGTCCGTTTCTTTTACGCGCCAGTTATAGATATTACGCATCAGCGTGGTGCCTTTGGCAAACAACGCCGTTGTGGCAATCGTCATCGCCGCATCCGGGATATGGTTCATATCCAAATCGATAGCATTCAGTTCGCCGCGCGTACAGGCAATATAGTCGTCGCCCCATTCAATAACCGCGCCCATTTTTTCCAGCACGTCTGCAAAACGAATATCGCCCTGCATACTGTTACGGCCGATACCGGTGACTTTAACCGTGCCGCCTTTAATGGCGGCCGCGGCCAGAAAATAAGAAGCGGAAGAGGCATCGCCTTCTACCAGATAATCACCCGGTGAAACGTAGCTCTGGTTGCCCTTAATGCGAAATACGGTGTAGTTATCATTTTCAACTGTAACGCCGAATACGCGCATCAGGTTAAGTGTGATATCAATATAAGGTTTTGAAACCAGTTCGCCCTTAATGGCAATGGCCGTATCCTGCGGCGCCAGCGGCGCGGTCATCAGCAGCGCGGTCAGGAACTGACTGGAAACGCTGCCGTCAACGGCAACTTCGCCCCCGCTGAAGCCGCCTTTGATATGCAGTGGTGGATAATCCTGCTGTTCAAGATAGTCGACCTGTGCGCCGCCCTGCCGCAAGGCGTCGACCAAATGACCGATCGGACGCTCTTTCATCCGGGGCTCTCCAGTCAGCACAATATCGTTGGTCCCCAGGCAAAGCGCGGCGGCCAGTGGACGCATTGCCGTTCCTGCGTTGCCTAAAAACAGTTCCAGCGGCTGCGGCGATTGTAGAGGGCCGCCCTGACCCGTCACTTCACATTCTGTACGGCTTTCTGAAAGCGTATAGCTTACGCCCAACGCTTTCAGTGCGTTCAGCATATGACGCACATCATCGCTGTCCAGCAGGTTAGTCAGACGAGTGGTACCTTTTGCCAGTGCGGCAAGCAGCAAAGCACGATTTGAGACGCTTTTAGAGCCAGGTAAGTTAACGGTACCTTCTACTCGTGCGACGGGTTGTAAAGTCAGGGAATCCTGCATGTGAGACTTCTTCTCCAGATAAAATGCAATAAAACCTCGCACCGGGCGAGGTTTCACAATCAAAACCGTGCAGGCGACTTAACCG
>NZ_DALZCD010000022.1:7895-24617 GCF_031978025.1 Erwinia sp. | reverse complement strand
TATAGCTGTGGACGATGCCGGAGAGCGTTTTCATCGAACAGGGCAGGATAGCCATTCCGTCGGTTTTAAACGAGCCGGAAGAGATGCTGGCGGCAATATCGCGCGCGTCGTGCACCACATCCGCCATTGCCTGTACGTCGCGAACCGAATAGTCGCTTTCCAACGCCAGCGTCTGCCGCGCGGCCTGGCTCATCACCAGATGTGTTTCCACCCCGTCGACCTGTTGCAGTATCTGCAGCGTGCGAATGCCATAAATCACGCCACTGGCGCCCGAAATGCCGATGATAAGTCGTTTCATAATAATCCTTAACCTTCCTGGGGCCGGCACAAAAAAAATGGGCCGGAATGGCTTCCGACCCATGATACCAGGAAAGCGGCGAGTGCATCAGCCCTCGTTGTGCATTTCCAGATTTTCCACTTCGTTCTGGCGCGCCAGTGCTTTCGCATCGTCATTGCGCAGCGACTGAATATGTTCCAGGTATCGCTGATCGACATCTTTCGTCACGTAGACACCGTTAAAGACCGAACATTCAAACTGGGCAATGTCCGGATTTTCTTCACGTACCGCCTCGATCAGATCGTCCAGATCCTGGAAAATCAGCGCGTCAGCTTTGATAAGCTTACAAATCTCGTCCACTTCCCGGCCATGTGCAATCAGCTCGGTCGCGCTTGGCATATCGATGCCATAGACGTTCGGGAAGCGGATTTCCGGCGCGGCCGAGGCCAGATAGACTTTTTTCGCCCCGGCTTCGCGCGCCATTTCGATAATCTGTTGCGAGGTAGTACCACGCACGATGGAATCATCCACCAGCAGCACATTTTTACCCCGGAACTCCGCCCGATTGGCATTCAGCTTGCGGCGAACCGCACTGCGACGCTGATGCTGTCCTGGCATAATAAAGGTGCGGCCGACGTAGCGATTTTTCACAAACCCCTGACGGTAGGGCTTGTCCAGAATGCGCGCCATTTCCAGTGCGATATCGCAGGAGGTTTCCGGAATCGGGATCACCACGTCAATATCCAGATCTTCCCATTCGCGGGCAATTTTTTCGCCCAGTTTGGTGCCCATGCGCACGCGAGCACTGTAAACGGAAATTTTGTCCAGGAAAGAATCCGGGCGAGCAAAATAGACATACTCAAACAGACACGGGTTACATTTCGGATTTTCTGCGCACTGACGCGTAAACAGCTGGCCTTTTTCGGTGATATATACCGCTTCGCCAGGCGCAACGTCGCGCAGGAACTCAAAGCCCAGCGTATCCAGCGCCACGCTTTCGGAAGCCACCATATATTCGTTGCGGCCATCCTTCATTGCTCGCTTGCCGATGACCAACGGGCGAATGCCGTTAGGGTCGCGAAAAGCGACCAGGCCGTGGCCGATAATCATCGCGACGCAGGCGTAAGCGCCGCGTACATGCTGATGCACCGCCGCAACGGCCGCAAAAATATTCTCTGCTTCCAGCGGGTAGTGCTGAAAACGATCCAGCTCGGTGGCGAAAATATTCAGCAGAATTTCTGAGTCAGAGGTGGTGTTAACGTGACGGCGGCCGCTTTCAAACAGCTGCTTGCGCAGTTCGTGGGCGTTGGTCAGGTTACCATTGTGCGCAAGCGTAATGCCGTAGGGCGAGTTAACGTAGAAGGGCTGCGCTTCGGAAGCGCTGGAGCTTCCGGCGGTCGGGTAACGGACGTGGCCGATGCCCATATTGCCCTGCAGACGCTGCATATGGCGGGCTTCAAACACATCGCTCACCAGGCCATTGGCTTTACGCAGGCGGAAGCAGTTCAGGGCATCAATGGTAACGATGCCTGCGGCATCCTGGCCACGGTGCTGCAGCACCGTTAACGCATCATAAATCGACTGGTTGACCGGCATAAAACCGGCGATCCCGACAATACCGCACATGTAGTCATTTCCTCATAAGCCGCAACCCCGGCTCAATTACCGGGGTAAAAAACTCGACGTGCTGTTCAGGTAGTCAAAAAACCACCTGATAATATAGCTAAACTGGGGAATCAGCTGGGACTGCTGCCAGTCCTGACTTTTGGCAAAACCGGTGAAGGTATCAAGGAAAAACAGCATAGCCGACACGATCAATACGCCGCGTAATGCCCCGAAACAGACCCCCAATACCCTGTCAGTTCCCGACAGCCCGGTTTTTTCAACCAGCGAACCAATAACATAGTTGACTATCGCGCCAACAATCAGCGTGGCGATAAACAACGCCGCAATGGCGACTCCATTTCGAACCAGTTCGTTCTCAAAACCTGTGAACCAGACAGCAAGGAAGGAGTAGTAATGACTGGCGACAAAAAATGCGCAACCCCAGGTGACGAGAGAAAGTGCTTCCCGAACGAACCCGCGGATCAGGCTGACAAGAGCCGAAAAACCAATAACCGCAATAATGACGTAATCTATCCAGACCATGAACTCTTCCAGCGACTGTGCCTCTGATCAGGCTGCTTCCCTGTGCTGTATGCCGCATCGGCACAGGCATTACAGGGACAAAACCTGAGTTCGGGGCGAATTCTAACAGAAAAAGAAAACGTTTGCGTAGCTTTTCCTTAACCGTCCTGATGAAAACCGGGCGCCAAAAAAACCAGCAAGAAACCGGCAAAAATGTCGGGGAAACAGGCTGGCTGGCCCACCACGGCAACAATTTGATTTACTTGATCTTACGGGCCGCCGCCTCGCCTGAAAAGGCCAGGCGGCGCCCTCACTTCACGGCCTGAAAGGCCCCACCTCTTTCAGCGATAGCAACAGCCTAACGCGCGCTGTAAGGCTTCACTACGCCGCTTAGCCCGGAGATGCCTTTCAGCTCGCCTACGGCTGCCTGCATTTTTGCTTTTGAGGCGTCTGGCCCAACGTAAACGCGCGTAATCTGCCCTTGTACCGCCGTCGACGGCACCGTAAAGGCGCGGTAGCCGGAAAGGCGCAGTGAGGCGACAATTTCGTTCACTTTGGCCGCGTTTTTCAGCGCCCCCAGCTGGACGACCCAGGCCTGCCCTGCCGGTGCGCTTTCCTGCTGTGCCGGCTTCGTTTCTGTTTTCGGTTCCGTTTTCGGTTCCGGCTTTGGTTCCGGCTTCGGTTCCGTCTTCACAACAGGTTTAGGTTCCGGCTTCGGCTTCTCTACCGGTTTTGGCTGCGCTTTTGGCTTTTCGACCGGTTTTTGGGTAGTCACGTGACTGACCGGCGGCGGTGAGACGACCGTCGGCTGGTTGCCCGCCTGCGGTGCGGTAGAACCGCTTTCGGCCTGCGACGTATTTTCGCTGGTCTGGCCCGCAACCGCCGTACCCGCCCCTTCCGGTGGCTGGGCAGGCAGCGACTGCGTGACCGGCGGCACCATATCGGTGTCCTGCTGGTCGCCAGGCTTGGGCACCAGCGGGATCGCAGCGAACTCCTCTTTATAGTGCTTTTTCTTGCCGTCCAGCAGGCCCGGCAGCACAATCACGCCCAGCGCCACAATGATCACTGTTCCGACCAAACGATTTTGAAACTTACTTGCCACTGCCACTCTCCGTTTCCATCGTTTCCATTACCTGCGCGACGGTGTGGAAAGAGCCGCACACCAGCACGATATCCTGCTCACCGGCCTGCCGCCGCGCCCGTTCAAAAGCGGCCGACACGCTGGTAAAAGCCTGTGCGCCGGGCAAATGCGCCAGCAGCTGTTCTGCGGTTGCCCCTCTTGGGCCTGCCAGCGGTGCGCAGTACCAGTAATCCACCTGCGGCGCCAGACAGGCCAGCGTACCGGCAATATCCTTATCGTGCAGCATTCCCACCACCGCATGAACTTTCCCGGTTTTCGGCAGCTCGCTCAGGCGCCCGGCCAGATAGCCAGCCGCATGAGGATTATGCGCAACATCCAGAATAATGCGCGGCGATTGGGCAACGGTCTGAAAACGACCGGGCAAAACAGCTTTATCCACCCCATACAGGGTGGCGTCATCAATTTTTAATGATGAAGCACGCAGGGCAGCCAGCGCGGTAGCGGCATTCGGCAGCGGTATCTGGGGCAGCGGTAACCCGCTCAACGTGCCCTGCGCATCGGTAAAGCTCCAGTCATGTTCGCCAACGCTGTAAGACCAGTCGCGACCGCGCTTCAGCAAGGGCGCACCCAGCTCGTCTGCCACTTCGCCAATAGTATGCGGCATGTCGGGTTCTCCGACGATGGCAGGCCTGCCGCGCCGAAAGACGCCCGCTTTTTCCCGACCGATACTTTCCCGATCCGGGCCGAGCCAGTCGGTATGGTCGAGCGCGATGCTGGTGATGACCGACACGTCGGCATCAACGATATTAGTTGCATCCAGCCGCCCACCCAACCCGACTTCCAGGATCGCTACGTCAAGCTGAGCACGCTTAAATAGCAAGAGGGCAGAGAGCGTGCCGTATTCAAAATAGGTCAGCGAGGTATCACCGCGTCCTTTCTCAATATCGGCAAAAGAAGCCGTATGGTCAGATTCGGCTAACTCAAGCCCCTGAATGCGCACACGTTCGGTATAGCGCACCAGATGTGGCGAACTGTAGACGCCCACGCGGTAGCCTGCGGCCATCAGCAGCGTTTCCAACAGGCGGCAGGTGGTGCCTTTGCCATTGGTACCGGCGACGGTAAAAACAAACGGAGCAGGTTTAAGAAGGTCTAGCCGTGCGGCGACGCGCTGAACGCGCGCCAGCCCGAGTTCGATAGCCTGAGAATGCAAATTCTCAAGATAATGAAGCCACGTGACCAGAGGCGACGTGGCTTGAGGAAGAGTATCCATGTATCCCGTTCACAAGTTACGGTTCATTGGTGAAAGGGCGACGGGCGCCCTTTCGGTCATCGGTCAGGCTTCAGGGCCTTGCGGCGCCTCTTCTACCTCTTGCACCCGCTCTTCCTGCGGCTGTGGCAGATTCATCATCTTCGCCAGCACGCAGGCAAGCTTGAAGCGCATTACCGGACGACGCACGATCATATCGATAGCGCCTTTTTCGATCAAAAACTCGCTGCGCTGGAAGCCCGGCGGCAGTTTTTCACGCACGGTCTGCTCGATAACGCGCGGGCCGGCAAAGCCGATCAGCGCTTTAGGCTCAGCAATGTTCAGATCGCCGAGCATCGCGAAGCTGGCGGAAACGCCGCCCATGGTCGGATCGGTCAATACTGAGATATAAGGCAGACCGCGTGCCTGCATTTTCGCCAGCGCGGCGCTGGTTTTTGCCATCTGCATCAGCGACATAAGCGCTTCCTGCATACGAGCACCGCCGGAAGCGGAGAAACAGATCAGCGGACAATTGTCTTCCAGCGCCTGCTCAACGGCACGCACGAAGCGGGCACCCACGACGGAGCCCATGGAGCCGCCCATAAAGGTGAACTCAAATGCGGCTGCCACAATCGGCATCCCGTGCAGCGTCCCTTTCATCACGATCAGCGCGTCTTTCTCGCCGGTATCTTTCTGCGCCGCGACCAGACGGTCCTTGTACTTTTTGGAATCCCGGAACTTGAGCACATCTTTCGGCTCCAGCTCGCTGCCCAGTTCGATCATCGAACCTTCGTCCAGCAGACTGTGCAGACGGTCACGTCCGTGCATGCGCATGTGGTGATCGCATTTCGGGCAAACTTCCAGATTGCGTTCCAGCTCGGCGCGGTAGAGAACCTGGCCGCAACTGTCGCATTTGGTCCAGACGCCTTCCGGAATGCTGGCTTTGCGCGAGGGGGTGATTGTGCTCTTGTTGAGAATCTTTTCAATCCAGCTCATTGATGACCTGTTATGTTGTTTATTGTGCTAAATCAGATACTTAACACAGATTATCGCCTGAGAATTAGGCGGTATTACACCATAAAATGCCCCATCGCGCTACAAATTCATCAACGGCTTACCGGCGGCCGGAAAGGAATATTTTGTCGCCGCTCAAGCGCTTATCTGCCCGGCCTGCGGTCAGCATCCGGCTGCTGGCGCTGACAGCCGTTCTGACTCTCCCTTGATCCATTAAGCTTGTTTACCGGCCGACGCGTGGTGAGAGCGCAAAAGAGCGGCACAATGCTGTCCGGTATCAGACAGGTTCATTCCCTTTCGCGGAAGTTTTTATTTTTTCCATTCCGCCAGCCGCTACAAAGGAGAATAACATTTCCCTCTGATTTATAAGCATTTTTCCTCCTATTTGCATTGCCTTTCCTTTCACGCCGTATTCAGCGCCCTGGCCTGCACGAGGCATCCTTTTAAAAAAGTGCTGTTGGTAACGTCAGCCAGGCTGCGGATGGGCGACAAAATAAAAGTCCGGCAAATGCCGGACCAGAGGATAAAACAGAGTAGAAATGGAAGCTAAAAGGTCGACAGATTACTGCGATTTTTGCTGGCGCGCCGCGCGGCGATGGCGTAACACTTCCACTATGCCTGGCAAAACCGAAACCAGAATGATGGCGATAATCAGGTAATGCAGGTTTTGCTGGATCGCGGGCAGATTGCCAAAAAAGTAGCCTGCATAAGAGAACAGCACCACCCAAAGCACGCCACCCGCTACGTTGAAGAGCGAAAAATGGCGATAGGACATTTTGCCCATGCCGGCCACGAACGGGGCAAAAGTGCGTACGATGGGCACAAAACGCGCCAGGATAATCGTCTTGCCGCCGTGGCGCTCATAGAACTGATGGGTTTTGTCCAGATAGCTGCGGCGGAAAACTTTTGAATTCGGATTGCTGAACAGCTTATTGCCAAACAGGCGTCCGATAGTGTAATTCACCGCATCGCCAAGGATAGCCGCCACGCAGAGCAGCAGCGCCATCACGTGGACGTTTAGCGCACTGTCTGGTATCGCTGCGAGCGCACCCGCCACAAACAGCAGCGAGTCGCCAGGCAGGAAAGGTGTGACTACCAGCCCCGTCTCGCAAAAAAGAATCAAAAACAAAATGGCATAAATCCAGATGCCATACTGTGCAACCATCGCCTGCAGATGCACATCAATGTGCAAAATAAAGTCGATGACGGTGTGAATCACTTCCATACAGATTCCTTAATGGGTTAATCCTCGAGGAACAGCGGTCCCATCGGCGGACGTGGTAAATTATAATGTTCCGGGTAATCGACCGCGACCAGATAAAGTCCTTCGGCCCGCGCTGTCGCTGCCGCCAGCGTGCGATCTTTCGCCGCCAGTAGCTCGGCCATCCAGCTTTCCTGCTGATTTCCACAGCCTATTTCCAGCAGGCTACCGACAATGTTGCGCACCATGTGATGCACAAAAGCATTGGCCTTAATATCCACCACCACATAAGCCCCGTGACGACTGACATTAAGGTGTATGACGTTGCGCCAGGGCGTGCGCGACTGGCACTGTACCGCGCGAAAAGAGGTAAAGTCGTTTTCGCCCAGCAGTGCCTGCCCTGCCCGCTGCATTTTTTCCACGTCCAGCGGATGGTAAAAATGCGTTACGCCACCGTGCAAAATGGCCGGACGCAGGCGCCGGTTATAGATGATGTAACGATAACGCCGCGCCGTGGCGCTGAAACGCGCGTGGAAATCTTCCGCAACCGGCTTCACCCAACGCACGGCGATGTCATCCGGCAGATTGGCATTAACGCCCAGCGTCCAGGCAGCGTCCTTGCGCAGCGAGGTGGTTTCAAAGTGCACTACCTGACCGGTACCGTGCACGCCTGCATCGGTCCGGCCCGCGCAAAACACGACCACTGGATGATCGGCGACTTTAGAGAGGGCTTTTTCCAGCTTCTCCTGCACGCTCCTGACTTCCTGCTGGCGCTGCCAGCCGTAATAGCGGCTGCCGTCATACTCAATGCCCAGCGCCAGCCTGTACGTTTCTGCCACCGACATTACCAGAAGTACTCCTGTACCAGCTTCTCAGCGGTTTTCACCGCCATCAACGCGCCGCCAAAGCGCACGTTGTCTGCGACCGACCAGAACTGCAGCATCTCCGGGATGCCATAGTCGTTGCGTACGCAGCCCAGGCTGAGCTGCGCGTTACCGGACGCATCGCCAACCTGAGTCGGATAGTCGTCTTCTTCGGCAAGGGCGATATCTTCCGCCTGCATCAGCGCTTCGCGCGCTTCTTCCGCCGACATCGGACGCAGGTTTTCGACGTGCACAATTTGCGCATTACCGTAAAAAACCGGTGCCTGAACAGTGGTTACCGAGATCGGCAGCCCTTCATCCTGCAGCACTTTGCGCACCTGATCGATCAGGCGACGCTCCTGCAACACGCTGCCTTCTGCATCCGGCAGCAGCGGCAACATGTTGAAAGCCAGCTGACGGCCAAAAAAGTTCTCTTCCGCCGGCATGCCGTTCAGCAGCCGCGCGCTTTCGCCTGCCAATGAGTCCACGGCCGCCTTGCCGTGCGCCGAAGCAGCAATCAGGCTGGTCACCTGCAAACGGCCCAGGCCCGCCTGATCCACCAGCGGCTTGATGGCGCAGAGCAGCTGGCTGGTGACGCTGTCGGCCACGCTGATGATATTGCGGTTGCGGTAGTCAGCCAGCGCCTGTGGATTGACATCCGGCACCACCAGTGGGACGTCCGGCTCCAGCGCGAAAAGATCGCTGCTGTCGATGACCAGGCAACCTGCGCTGGCAGCCTCTTCGGCATAGCGCGCCGAGGCTTCGCGACCGGCCGCGAAAAAGGCCAGCTGCACCTGCGACCAGTCGAACTCGCTGGCGTTATTGACCAGCAGCGTTCTGCCTTCAAAACGCAGGTTTTCGCCTGCGCTGCGTTCACTCGCCAGCAGATACAGCTCACCAACCGGGAACTGACGCTCGGCCAGTAAATCCAGTACTGCTCTCCCTACTGCGCCTGTCGCGCCCAATAGCGCAATGTTCCAGCCGTCAGACATGTTGGTTTACTCCAGATAATGTACATAAAAAACAGAGGGCGGTGACGACACCGCCCGACGATTCAGAATTGTTCGCAGCGGGCGGCACGTCCGAAGTCCGGACGTGCCGCCTGAAATTTTTAGCAATCCGCCTGCCAGAACGCGCTAAAACCCAGCGCCGACAGCAGCGTCGCGGTGCTCGTGTTATCGCACTGCACGCGCAAAGAGGACCATTCGCGGCGTTCCAGATAATTTTTGCGCAGGCGATCGAATTCGCCCGGCACGGCAGCCGCTTTTCGCAGCGGCGCGTCGTCGCGGCGCACATCATACACCAGATGCACCAGTCTTTTCAGCGTCGGCTGATCCAGCTCGCCACGCAGCGTTATCTGTCCGAATTCCGGCGCGGGCAGCAAAGTGTCCAGCGCCACCTGCTGCGGCTCGCCCAAAAACTGCGTCCAGGCTTCAAAGACCTGGGTAGTGCCACGCGCTTTCCCTTCCAGGGTGTAGCCGGCAATGTGCGCGGTCGCGATATCCACTTTCTCCAGCAGCGGCAGGGAAAGTGCCGGTTCCGGCTCCCAGACATCCAGTACCACGCTGAGATCGTGGCGCGTTTCCAGCACTTTCAGCAGCGCCTGATTGTCTACCACCGGCCCACGACAGGCATTGATCAGAATAGCGTTGGGCTTCAGTGCCAGCAGCAGCGTCTCGTTGGCCAGATGGAGCGTTTTATAGTTACCCTCTTTATACAACGGCGTGTGAAAAGTCAGGATATCGGCTTCCGCCGCGAGCTGTGACAGCGGCAGGAAGTCCCCTTCATCGCCTCGATCGGCGCGCGGAGGATCGCAAAGCAGGGTGCGGATACCGAGCGCCTGAAGACGAGCCTGCAGGCGGCCGCCAACGTTGCCGACACCAACAATGCCAACGGTGCGGTCTTTCAGTGCGAAACCGTCGCGCTCCGCCAGCAGCAGCAGCGCAGAAAAAACGTATTCCACCACGGCGATGGCGTTACAGCCAGGCGCCGCCGAAAACGCGACTCCCTGTTGTTGAAGAAAAGCCTCATCAATATGATCGGTACCCGCCGTGGCCGTGCCGACAAATTTTATCGGTTTGCCGCTTAACAGTTCCGCATTCACTTTGGTCACGGAGCGCACCATCAGACCATCGGCGTCATCCAGTTCGGCCTGTGGGATGGGACGACCGGGAACGGCCACGACATCGCCTGTCCGGCTAAACAGTTCACGCGCATAGGGCATGTTTTCATCAACGAGAATTTTCACAATCGGGGTTCCTGCTCGGTAACAGTGAGGGACAGTATTCTGCCATAAAGGCGGGAAAGGGATAAGCCCGCGGTGCGACGAGCCGTTGGATGCCTTACTTAAAGATCATTTTTTCGTAGGGCTTTTTGCGGCAGGCTGCCAGCCGCTGCGGCAAATCACCAGCGTGAATTTCCAGCTTATGGCCGTCAGGATCGAGAAAGTAGAATGAATCCCCTTCGCTGCGGTTTTCTTTCCAGCTTTTCACGCCTGCCTGCTGAAGACGTAACGTAACGGCAGTAAAATCCGCTGCATCTACCGTAAAGGCATAATGGGTGTAATCGCTCTTTTCCGCGGGGCGGATTTCCCGGGAAGGATCGTAAGAAAGGCACAGCCACAAAGACCCGCAGCTAAGGTAAGCGCCGCTTTGCCAGACGGCATGAACCTCCATCTGCAGCAGCTCCTGATAAAATGTGAGGCTGGCATGAATATCCGTAACGGCCAGCGTTAAGTGATTCAGCCCTTTAAGCATGATGGGTTACCGGTTGATGCGCGTAATAAGCACGCGGGTTTTATGGCAAGCTTTGTCCTGGCACACCTCGCCAAACCATAGCTGGCCGCTGTCGCCTATCATCACTCCCTGGTCCCTGGCGAACAGCTCTTCATATTTCTGAGCGCTGATAACGTGCACCAAATCGGGGGTGAATACGCTGCTATAATTTTTCTGTAGCATTGCTGGCGTACGCCAGGTGGTCACTTTTCCTTTTAAGCCGACCTTAAGCGGATAAGCGATCATAGTTGCCACTTTCGCCTGGTCCTTTGCCGCCACCGCCTGTTGCAGATCGCTAAGAAAATCATGGTACTTCTGATGCGAGCCAAACAAAAAGTCCAGGCGCCGATCCACTTCCTGCGCCGTGGCTGAATAAGCGTTTCCTACACCAGTGAACAGCGTTACCAGTAAAACAGCCAGCCTGATGTTCATTTTACACTCCTTGAAATGCTTCAGGTGTCAGCCTCTGGCCGGCTTGCTTCAGGCTTAAGCCAGCGCTCATGCCAAAGACGATGCGTCTTCAGAGGCGATCGAAGATGGCTGCCAGCGACGCATCTTCAAGCTGTTGATACAGCGCAAACTCGTTAATTACCGGGCAGCCCAGCGCCTGTTCAAAAGCCGCCTGATTAGGATTGCCTTTGCCCACTGCTCCCCTTTCGCTTCCCAGATTCGACTGGAAAATGCCCGCCGCGCTGACCGGCAAAAAATCTTCATACACGATGGGTCGGGCCTTTATCTTGCCCTGGACAACCAGATTGTCCAGCTGTTCACGGCTGGCCTGCGGCGGCAGCGTCGCCCCCGGCAGTAGCTGATAGCGAAAATAACCCAGTTTCTGCCGCCGGAGCTCGTGTTCATCATCCGGGAATGCGGCAAAGTTGGCGGTCAGCCCACCCACCTTCTCCCCTGTCGGTTGTTGTAACAGCCGGTCGTAAAGCGCACGGCCTGCGGGCGTCAGCGCCAGCCCGCGCTGTTCAATTTCGCCAAAGCGTGCGGTGTGTCGGCCTTCACTATTATCGGTAAAAGTGATGTTTTCACTCAGCGCCTTAAAGCTGGTCTGCCGCAGTAAAACAGGCACGCGACGCGGTGGCGGCCCTTCAATACTCTCTTTCGGCACAATCTGATAAGCGGGCATCAGCTGCTGGACGGCATCAATATCCAGCGTGCGTGGCGTAAGATGATTAATATGTGGCCCTTTAAAAGAGACCACATCCGCAATCAGGCGGTGCTGATCCAGCAGTGACTGATAGGTCGCCACATCCACCTGCGCTTCGCTGTGCCACTGGAAAGTTTTCAGCGCCTCTGCGACAAACGTCTCTGCCTGATCGGCGGTTAAGCCTTGCTGGCCTTCTCCTGTTTCGATCAGTTCCAACAGCCGCGGCGTGAAAATGGTGCGCCGCTCGAGGATCTGACTCACTTTCTGTTTTAAAGCGGCATCATCAATCAGTTCAAGGCGCAGCAGCGAGGTAAATACGCGGAAAGGATTATATTGCAGCGAGCGCTCATCGACAGGGCGAAAAGCGGTAGCGTGCACCGGCACGCCAGCCGCAGAAAGGTCGTAATAGCTGACCGGATACATGCCCATGACCGCAAACAGTCGGCGCATGGTCATCAACTCCTCCGCTTTGCCCAGCCGAATAGCGCCGTGCCGCTCAACCTCCAGTCGGTTCAGCTCCCGGGCATTATCGTCGTCCGCAAAGGTGTCGGGATGGGTCTGCAGGTAGCGGGTGTTGACCTCTTTCACTATCTGCAACAGCGTCCGGTACTGAGGGACTTCCTGCTGGTACATCAGCGACATCGCTTTAGAAAAGGCGTCACGGATGGCATCGGGCGAAATAAACTGAGTCATAGTCTGGCCTTATGATAGAGGAAGGTCATTGCGCTTATTCAGCGCAAGCCTTCCTTCAAGCATAGCGGCCAGCGTCAGGTTGTTCCCGCTGTTTTTTGCCTTCGTGTGACCTGTGCAGCAGTCAATTCGCCGCCCTTTGTGGGGATGGCGCTCGCTGGCTATCGTTACCGCATTGTCTGTATCGCGCGGGGTTGCATTTTACTACCAACCTTTTGCGTCTGCGCCGTGCGCCGCCGTGTTACAACGAAACTCAGCATTAACATGATAACGGCTACGGCAGCAGTCATCAGCGTCTCATAACGGTAATCTGGTGACATAAACATATAGCCCAGCACCACTAAAATGATGCCGATTGTGAACAGCGTCAGCCAGGGAAACAGCCACATTTTAAAAGCCGGCGTCTGGCCGCTGCGTTCCAGTTTACGGCGCATAATCAGCTGCGAAACGGCAATGACCAGATAAACCAGCAGCGCGATAGCGCCGGTGGTGGAGAGCAGGAAGTCGAACACTTTTCCGGGAAAAGCGTAGTTAGCAAAACAGCCTGCAAAACCGGCCAGCGTTGAGCTGAGTACGGCAAAGCGAGGCACGCCCCCTGCGGAGAGGCGGGCACCCGCCTGGGGAGCATCACCGCGCTGCGCCAACGAGTAAAACATGCGGGAAGCAGTATACAGCCCAGAGTTCATGCAGCTGCAAACCGCGATAAATACCACGGTGCTGACCAGCATCTCCGCCCCCGGCAGATGCAGTACGTTTAGCGCGTATTGAAAGGTTCCCTGTTCTTTCAGTTGTGGATCGTTCCAGGCAACCAGCGAGACTACCAGGAAAATCGACAGCAGATAGAACAAAGCAATACGGTAAACGACCAGGTTAGTGGAGCGACGGATCTGTTGCCCGGGATCTTTTGACTCGGCGGCAGCAATGGTGACGATTTCTGCCCCAAAAAACGAAAAGATGGTGATCAGCACACCGGAAAGCACTGCGCCACCTCCGTGCGGCATAAAACCACCATGAGCCCACAGGCCGGATACGCCGCTGACGTGTGCCAGAGGCCAGTAGCCCGCAATCGCGGCGATACCCACGGCAATAAAAGCCAGGATAGCGACAACTTTTATCAGGGAAAACCAGAACTCGAACTCGCCGAAGTTTTTCACATTAAAAAGATTGGTGCAGGTGAGAAAGGTCATAATAGAAAGCGTATATACCCAGGCGGGTACGGCGGGCAAAGCGCTATGAAGGATGTTCGCGCCCGCTATCGCCTCGACCGGGATCACCAGCACCCAAAACCACCAGTAGAGCCAGCCTATCGTAAAGCCTGCCCAGGGCCCCAGCGCCCGTGAGGCGTAGGTGGAAAAAGAGCCGGAATCAGGCTGCATAACCGCCATCTCTCCCAGCATTCTCATCACCAGCAGCACCAAAAAACCCGTTAATACATAAGAAATCAATATAGCCGGACCGGCAGTGGCAATAGCGCTCGCCGAGCCGATAAACAAACCGGCACCAATAATACCGGCGATAGAAATCATGGTGATCTGGCGACTGGATAATCCATCGCCTAGCGTAGACTGTGGTTTTACTGAATAACCCATCATCATTCCTGCCTTTGAGTTGAGGACGTTAGCGCTTTTCTCCTGTGCAAATTCCCTTTTTTCAGTTTTACCGTCATAAAACTGTCATTTCCTGAATTCAGTCTGTACGTTGCCGAAAAAGGAGTAAAAGGATTCAGGACGCTTCGCCATAGCCTTTTCTTATTTCCCCTTCAAGCGCATTTGCAGCAAAAATTTCACCGGCGCCAGCCAGGATTACTCAATTTTTGCTTATCAATTCAGGATAGCCGGATAAAAAGCCAGCCAGCAGTAATAAAGGTGATTTATTTGAAGTCGCACACAGGTAAACTCTCGGTTCTTATTACTTATTCAGGCCTGGCAATGAACTTTCTTTATCCTTTGATGGCGGTACTCATCTGGTCTTTTAACGCCATCGTTAGCAAAGTTTCGGCTAACGTTATCGATCCTGCCGCTATCTCCTTTTATCGCTGGCTGATAGCGCTGGTGGCGCTGACGCCCTTCGTGCTGCCTGCAGTGTGGCGCAATCGGGTGCAGGTCAGGCAGCAGGCGGGAAAGCTGCTGACGTTAGGACTGCTCGGCATGGTGCTTTATCAAAGTCTTGCCTACTACGCCGCGCACAGCGTCAGCGCACTCTCGATGGGTATTCTGGTTTCGCTGATCCCTTTGCTGACGGTGCTGATCAGTATTGTGTTACTGAAAGTGGCGCCTACGCTGGGCATTCTTATCGGCAGCGTGCTCTCTTTTAGCGGGCTGGTGTGGCTGATTAGCCAGGGCAATCCCGGACGGCTGCTGACGCAGGGCGCGGGCGTGGGCGAGCTGATGCTGTTTGCTGCTTCTACCTCTTACGCGCTGTATGGCGTGCTGACTCGTCGCTGGGCGATTCCGCTACCGAACTGGCAAAGCCTCTATGTCCAAATCGTGTTTGGCGTTCTGCTGCTGTTGCCAGGCTTTTTGCTGGCAAAAGATGTGTCGCTGAATGCGCATAATCTGCCGCTGGTCCTGTTTGCCGCGCTTCCGGCTTCTATTATCGCGCCTTTTTTATGGATCCAGGGCGTGATGCGAATGGGGGCCAGTACCGCCTCGATTTTTATGAATCTGACACCCATTTTTACCGCCATCATCGCCGTGCTTTTTTTGCATGAAAAGCTGCACAGCTATCACTTTATCGGCGGAGGGGTTACTTTATGCGGCGTGATCCTGGCGCAGCGGCTGCGTACGCCTCTACGGACCGGGAAAGCAGCGCGCGTGAAGGCCGATTCCTGAAAAATAATCCGCCGTGCGGTGCGTCGCTACTACCTATCGCGTAACGGGATTGTTATCATAGCTAATCCCCCTTTTTTCCGGCGCTTTCCGGACAGTGTTGAGTTAAGGATTTTGCCATGCAACCTCTTAATGGCCCAGGCGCGCCATTACCCGGCGAACGAGCGACGGTCGCTGACACCGGCCGAACCGGACCGGGCGATCAGCCGCTGACCCCTGCTCAGCGCACCACGCTGGAAAGGCTGATTGTCAAAATCATGTCGCTCAGTTCGTTAAAGGCCCCGGAGCTTTGGGCCGGACTTCGCCATGAAGTAGGCGTAAAGAACGATGCAGGTCTGTTGGCGCGCCATTTCCCGGCGGCAGAGCAGTTCCTTAATACGCGTCTTTCGCAGGTACAAAATACGCACGCGACCCGACAGCTGTTCCAGCAGCTGAGCGATCTGCTGCCTGCAGGCAACAACCGCCAGGCGGTGAGCGATTTTATTCGCCAGCAGTTCGGCCATACCGTGCTTAGCTCGCTGAATCCTGAACAGCTGCGTCAGGTACTGACCATGCTGCAGAATGGCCAGATGGCGATCCCGCAGCCACAGCAAAATCGCGTTACCGATCGTTCGCTGCTTCCTGCCGAGCATCACGCGCTTAACCAGCAGGTTGCCCGCCTGGCGGCCGTCACCGGTGAACAGCCGGTGAAGCTATGGACGTCCGTACTGAAGGTGGTCAATCTGCACAGTGGCGATCCCATTCCTTCGCGCCTGTTTCCGCTACTGACACAGTATCTGCATGTCAGCCAGACGCTGAGCCAGCAGCCTGCGCCAACGCTCCATACGCTGCTTGCCTCGCTGAAGGTGCCTTCCGATCACGCCGAGCAGCAGATGTTGGAAGAGGCCAGCCAGCAGCGTTTCCAGCTGCCGCCGCAGGCTGTTTTGACCGCAGCCCAGGCTCAGGACTTAATGAATCTGCTGTTTGCGCGTCGCGCAGAGCGCCTGAAAGAGATGCCGCTGGCCGATAGCGAAATCCATCCGCAGCCCATTATTTCCGGTTACGTGCCAACGGTGTTAAGACCGCTGGCAACCCGACCGGCCGTGGCCGCCTTTGCCGCGCTGGTCCTGTTTATTTTCCTGCTGTGGCTTTTTCTGTAAGTCAACAGCCGCACGCCTGCACATCCTGTCGCGGCCAGCTGCCCGCTTCTTCTCCCTGCGCGACCGGATGACGGTCGCGCAGCCAGAAATCTAATCCGCCGATCAACTCTTTTACCCGCAGGCCCGCTGAGGCCATTTTCCATGCGCCTTTGGTCGAGCCGTTGCAGCCAATACCGTCGCAGTAGGTCACATAAACTTTACTGTCATCCAGCGCTGCCAGCGTTTCTGCGCTCATAGTGCGATGAGGGAAGCTTATCGCGCAGGGGATGTGTGCGGTCAGGTACTGTTCTGTCGAGCGGGTATCAATAACTACGATATCCGTGATGCCG
>NZ_DALZCD010000022.1:0-7885 GCF_031978025.1 Erwinia sp. | reverse complement strand
ATCCTGAGCCAGATCCCAGGCATCGCTGTAGTAAGCCAGCTTTTCATGTAGCCACGCTTCGCTTTGTACCGCATCAGGCGGCGGAAACTGTAAAACGGCTGATTGGGTCATAATGCATACTCATTGGCTTAAGATGAGCCTGATGATAGGGTAAAACGGCCTTAACAATAATACCCATTTTACCTGGACGACAAGACCCATATGCCCCTTACCCGCGTGCCGTTAATCCAGCTATTCGCCTCGCAGCAGGCCCGTACCCGGCGAGACAAATTATGCGCTGCTTTGCGTCAGCTGATTACCGACGGCACGCTGCGACGGGGCGAACAGCTGCCCTCTTCACGGCTGCTTGCCGTGGATTTGTCGCTGTCCAGAGTGACGGTAGAGGCAGCCTATGCGCAGCTGGAAAGCGAAGGCTGCCTGCTGCGGCAGAGCGGAAAAGGCACTTTCGTTGCCACAGATCTGCCTGCGGTGCGGCCTGCCAGACAAGCGACAGCGGTGCCGAGGCTCTCATCACGCGGCAGAAAAATTGTCGCCTCCGGCGGCTGCGACGATCCGATTTTCCCCCAGGCTTTCGCCGCGGGCTCGCCGGATCTGCGGGCCTTTCCTCATGATACCTGGCGGCGGCTGGTTGCACAGCGGCTGCGCCATGCGCCGGAAAAAATGATGGGCTACGGCGCGCCGCAGGGGCTGGTCGGGCTGCGTGAGGCGGTGGCGCGCTATCTTGCCCAGGCGCGCGGCGTCCGCAGTGATGCCGGGCAAATTATTATTCTGACCAGTTCACAGCAGGCGCTGCAGATGCTGGCAATGCTTCTGTGCGATCCGGGTGATACAGTCTGGCTGGAAGACCCCGGCTACCGCGGCGCTTATCATGCTTTTAACAGCGCAGGCGCAACGGTCGGCATGCTTGAATTTGATGACCAGGGCGCGCGCATTCCTGATGGCCCGGCAGCGAAGCTGATCTATCTGACGCCCTCCCATCAGTATCCTCTCGGCGTCACCATGAGCCTGACGCGCCGCCTGGCATGGCTGGCCTATGCGCGCGCGCACGGCAGCTGGCTGATTGAAGATGATTACGACAGCGAATTTTACTACCACACGCAGCCTGCGCCCGCGTTACAAGGGCTGGATAAAGCAGGACGCGTATTTTATCTCGGCACCTTTTCCAAAACGCTGTTCCCTTCCCTGCGGCTGGCTTATCTGGCGGTGCCGTCCGCGCTGGTGGATGCCTGTTGCCGGATGCGTGGCGTGATGGACGGACACAGCGCGCTGCTGATGCAGGCGGTCACGGCGGATTTTCTCGATCGCGGCCATTTTCAGGCGCATCTGCGGCTGATGCGCAAACTTTACGGTAGCCGCCGCGAGTTGCTGCTGGCGGAGCTTACCAGCAGGTTGGGTGACCGGCTCCAGCCGCTGGACCACCAGCATGGGTTGCAGCTGACGGCCACGCTGCCGAATGGCGGCGAAGAAAGGTTAACGCATCAGGCTTTGCAGGCGGGATTAGTGCTGCCGCGCCTGTCGCCTTTGTATCAGGGAAGCGTACGACAGGAAGGCTGGCTGCTGGGTTTTTCCGCCCTGCAGCCAGCAGAGATCGTTAGCGCGGTAGAAAAGCTGACTCGCCTCTTTTCAGACTGACGCTAACAGTTACCACATAATTTCCATCTGTGCGCCGAATATGGCCTCATTGCCCTGGCCCCGGCTGAAGGTTTGCAGATGGGTATCGCTGTAAGCCATCCTGTTGTCGACCGCCGTAGGATATCCCCATTTTTCATCCCATTTAGCCCATGTCGCAAACAGTCGCAACGCCGGACGAGACCAGAGACTGGTGCCTGCCTGCCACTGCTGGGCCAGTGTTATCTTATATTGACTATTGCGCTCGCCGGTTCGCTGAGATTTTACATTATCGTAGCCGAAGTCCAGCAGCGTGCTCATGATGGGCGTCCACTTATACATCGGGCTTACGCCTGCGGTGTACCATTGGGTACCGTTGTGGTTATCGCGATTGATATCCTGATACATCGCTACATAGGCGATTCCCCAGCGATCGTTGAGATCAATGGCGCCGTGATCGAGGATGCGCATCATATGACCATTATTATCTACTGAGGCACCTTCACCACGGCCATTGCCCAGCGAAGTCAGGGCATCCGTGGCGTACTGCACCACAAATTTGTTCATGCCGTTCGCGATAGCCTGGGTGTGAATAGCCGTCAGCATCCAGCCGGCTCTGCTGGCATTGTCTGCCAGCCGATAGCCGTTCTGAACGTTGGCACGGCCATAATCGATGCCCAGGTCCAGGCTGCCGCCGGGGTTGGTTTTTAACCCGCCCAGGCGGAGATCAAACACATCATTGACGGTCGGCCGCTCATCCCGCTGCGTATCCATATAGCCTTGCGAGCCGCCCGATTCGCTGTTGCGCGTGACCGCCAGGGAGAGTTTGCCGAAGCCCAGATCGATGTTTTCCAGGCCGGCACCCGGGCCGGAAATATCCCAGTAGAAAAAGTCGGTCATAAAGACATCGTGGCGCTGGTAGAAACGTTTGCCCGCCCAGAGCGTGGCGCCTGGCAGCGCATCAATCAAATTGACGCCGGTAACATTCACCTCGCGGAAACCGGGCGACACGGCTTCAAAATCAGCGCGCTGTGATACGGCATAGGCCAGCGTGGTATCGAAATAGAAGCTTTTATCGCCCTCTTTCCATGCCTCCTGCCCCAGCTTCAGTTCCGCGTAGGTTTCGCACTCGTTACCCAGACGATATTTACTCTGCGCACCGGTAGTTTTAAAACACTGTTGCTCCCCGCCGCTCCCGCTCCAGCCTATACCGGAACGCGCGTAGCCATGAAAGTCCAAGGCCAAAGCTGGCGCAGAAAGTGCCGCAGCGATCGCTACGGTAAGAAACGCTTTACCCACAAATTTGCCGTTCTGTTTCATTATTCATCCCTTTTTTTATTGAGCGGTTATTCCTTTATCCACCACATTGCTTCAAAAGGCCGTAACGTGCCTGCCTGCGCTGGCGCGTCATGATAGTTGCAGAGCAGCCTGCGCCAGCCGGGGTCGGCTTCAATGGCGGCATTCTGCCAGGAGAGCGGCGTACGGCTCAGGTTGGCCACTACCAGCAGCTGCTGCCCCTTCCAGCGCCGTACGTAGCACCACAGCGTTGGATGCTGCGGATCCAGATCTTCGTAATCGCCAAATGTCAGGATCGGGTGCGTTTTACGCAAAGCAATAAGCTGGCGATAGGTATGAAAAACGGAATCGGGGTCGGCCATAGCCTGTTCCACATTGATGGCCGAAGCATTGTTCGCGCAGCTCAGCCAGGGCTTACCGGTGGTGAACCCCGCATTGGCTTCTGCCGTCCATTGCATGGGTGTTCGGCTGTTATCGCGCGACTTGCTCGCCAGAATGGCCAGAATGTCGGCTTCGCCGCGCCCTTTTGCCCGCTGTTCGGCGTACATGTTCAGGCTTTCCACATCGCGGTAGCGGTCGATATGGTTGAAGCCTGGATTGGTCATGCCAATCTCTTCGCCCTGGTAGATATAGGGGGTGCCCTGCACCCCATGCAGTACCATTGCCAGCATTTTCGCCGAGGGCACGCGCAGCGCACCTTCCTCACCGAAACGGGAAACGATGCGCGGCTGATCGTGGTTACACCAGAACAGTGCGTTCCAGGCACGATTGTGCATGCCGCGCTGCCAGTGGTTAAAAATGCCTTTTAGCTTAACGAAATCCGGCCTGGCCAGCGTCCATTTATCGCCACCGGGGTAGTCCACTTTCAGATGATGGAAGGTAAAGGTCATCGACAGTTCACTGCCGTCGCTGGCCGCGTATTGCTGGCAGTTTTCCAGCGTGGTGGAAGACATTTCCCCCACGGTCATCAGGTTAAGAGGCTGAAAGACCTCCCGACTCATCTCTCGCAGATAGTCGTGAATAAGTGGGCCATCCGTATAGAAGCGCCGCCCGTCACCCTCGTCGTCGTCCGGCAGCTCCGGATGCCTCGATACCAGGTTAATCACATCCAGTCGCAGGCCTTCGACGCCTTTTTCCGCCCAGAAACGGCAGACCTTTTTCAGTTCTTTCCGTACCGGGGGATGCGCCCAGTTAAGATCGGCCTGCTCCACGGCATACAAATGCAGATAGTATTGCCCGCTTGCCGGATGCCATTGCCAGGCCGACCCGCCGAATTTAGATCGCCAGTTATTTGGCGGCCGGTCCCCTGTGCCGTCACGCCAGTGGTAAAATGCCCGAAAGGGGCTGGCGGGATGCTGTGCAGCCAGAAACCAGGGGTGTTCGGTAGAAGTATGGTTAAACACCATATCCATGACGATGCGGATGCCGCGCTGACGCGCTTCGGCTACCAGCTGCTCGAAATCAGCCATGGTGCCGTAGCGTGGGTCGATAGCGTAGTAGTCGGCCACGTCGTAACCGTTATCGACCTGGGGAGAAACATAGACTGGCGTTAGCCAGATCGCCTCCACGCCAAGCGTCTGCAGATAGTCGAGGCGGGAAATGATCCCCTTCAGATCGCCAAAGCCATTGCCGTTACTGTCCTGAAAGCTCTTTGGGTAAATTTGGTAGATAACGCCTTGCTGCCACCAGGCGAGTTCATGACTCATCGCAATAATCCTTTATTTAAAAGCTATACGGACAGCTCGCCACGTTTGGCCTTATGGCGGTATACCAGTAGCGTCAGCAGCAGCGGCACCAGGATGGCTATCAGCATCGCTACCAGAAAGATCGGCCAGAACTGCGGTTGGATGGATAAAATGCCCGGCAGGCCGCCAACGCCGATGCTGTTGGCAAGCACGCCGCTCAGTCCACACAGCAAACCGGCCAGTGCGGAACCGATCATGGCGCACAGCATAGGGAAGCGATATTTCAGGTTGATGCCGTACATGGCAGGCTCGGTTACGCCTAAAAAGGCGGAAATAGCCGCTGGCACAGAGATTTCACGCTCGTTAGCTTTACGGCTGAGCGTGATGATGCCGACAACGGCGGAGGCCTGAGCGATGTTGGAGAGCGCAATCAGTGGCCAAAGCGGCGTACTGCCCATGCTGTTAATCATCTGCAAATCAATTGCCAGCGTGGTCTGATGAATGCCGGTGATCACCAATGGTGCATATAAAAAGCCGAACAGCATGGCACCGATGGGAGCAAAGCTGCCGGTCATTAACGCTTTTACGCCCCAGGCAACACCGTCACCAATCAGCCTGCCGAAAGGCCCAATCAGCGCATGCGCCAGGAAAACGCCCAGTAAAACGGTCACTATGGGCACCACAACCAGCCAGAGACAATCCGGCACCCATTTTTTGAGGCGCAGTTCAATCCAGGCCAGCATCATACCGGCCAGTACGGAAGGGATAACCTGGGCCTGATAGCCCACTTTTTCAATGGTAAACCAGCCGAAATTCCAGGCTTCCGGCACCTGCTGACCTAACAGATAGGCGTTCATCAGCTGAGGAGAAACCAGCGTTACGCCCAGCACGATGCCTAATACCGGTGTGCCACCCATTTTTTTTACTGTTGACCAGCAAACGGTCACCGGTAAAAACATAAATATGGCTTCGCCCGGCAGCCACAAAAAATCATAAAGCGTTTGCCAGGCTGTTGACTGCTGTGCCAGCGTTTTTCCGCCAGAAAAAGGCACGTCGCCGATAATATTGCGGAAACCTAAAATTAACCCGCCGCAAATTAATGCAGGCAAGAGTGGGAAAAATATTTCAGCAAAATGTGAAATAGCTCGCTCGGACCACTTCATATTCTGCCGGGCCTTAATTTTCACCTGCTCTTTATTAACGTCGTCAGCCCCCGTGGCGGCCAGTAGTGCCTGATGCCAGATGCCGACATCTGTGCCAATCACTACCTGAAACTGCCCTGCATTGGTAAAACAGCCTTTGACGCCGGAAAGCGTCTCAATCATTTTGGGCTGGGCGAGGGTCGCATCATGAAGGACAAAGCGTAATCGGGTAATACAATGGCTGACGGCGGCAATATTTTTTTTGCCGCCGACGAGTTCGATCAAGCGGTCGGTCGCCTGTTTTATTTTTTCCACGGTAAGTCCTTTTATTAAAAAATAAAATAAGAAATATAATTACCTGAATGAATATTTAATTTAACTATTTATTAATATTAAACCAATATAAAGCCGACAATAATAAACAATAGTTATACATTTAAAGAGTGGCTTCCCTCCCCTGACCTGTTTAATTTTCGCGAGTGTAACGGGAAATAATCCCCCATAAAGGGGAACGTTCCCATTTTAAAGGGAGGATCACAAAAATAGCGGTTCTATCGGTAACATATTGTCAGAAATGACAGGGGACAATAAATTGCCGCGGCTCTGCGGTGCCATTAAGCTGGGCAAGCAACTGCCTGGCCGCCAGGGAACCCGCCTCACCGTAGCCAAACTCCACGGAAAGCGTTTGAGGGAACAAAAATCTGGCCAGCTGGGTATTGCCAATGGCACACACCTGGACGGAGAGAACGGGCCGTTGCTGCAGGTACTTATTAGCCCCAAGCGCTATGCTATCTGAGGCACAGATTAGCGCAGTAGTTTGCCCGGTTAAGATCCCGGCTATACCCTCATAGCCATATTGGTACGTCAACTCACCCAGCGCGCCGAGCGGGGCGAGCTGTAAGCGCCGACAGGCAGCAAGGTAGGCCTGATAACGACAGGCTCCGGTAGTGGTATCGCTTTGTTCCACGCCCAGGTAACTGATATGGCGGTGCCCTTGCTGATAAAGCTTATCCATCAGTAAATTGACCGCGCCTGCATCGTCATAACACACTGATGAAAAACCGGTGTAACGGCGTACCATTACCACCATCTTGTCCTGCCAGCCGCTCAGCATCGCCTCATCCAACCCGCTAAAGCCAAACAAAATCACGCCATCCACGTGACGCTGAGCCAGCATGCGTAGCTGCCCCTTTACGTGGCCCGGTTCGAACTGGCTTTCCAACACCACGGGATCAAAACCCTGTTGATAAAACAGTGGCAGCATGGCCCTGACCGCCTGATTTTCAGCCGGGGAATCCAGACGTGAAACGATAATTCCCACCACCCTGTCACTCCGCTCGCGCATGGCGCGGGCTGCTCTTGACGGCATGAAATTCTGCTGTTGAATAACGGCTTCTACTTTCTCACGCGTTTTCTGACTGACGCTGCCTTCGCCATTCAATACGCGCGACACGGTCGATTTCCCTACCCCGCTCAGCCGGGCAATATCCTTGATGGTCATCCTGTTGTTCATGATCGACGCTTCTGTGATTACAGCGAAGTGGGAAGGTTACCGTATTTTGCCCTGACAATCAGCCTCCGGGTTATCGTCGTGATGCGGCATCACGTGATGTGATGAACATGGCGCGAGGGGGCATAGTGCAGAGTAATGTGACGTGGCAGGGTGTAAAGCGGGATGAATGTGGCGCGGCGTGGCTAATCAAACATCGGGCAGCCATGAACAGCATTACTCCAGGCCTTGCCTCTCTACGCCGCTGCGGCGTTCAGCCAAATCCGTGCCATAAAAAAAGGATGCCCTTGCGAGGCATCCTTTTTTAAATAGCTAACCGGTTACAGCTTGCGCATGACCAGCGTCGCGTTGGTACCGCCGAAGCCGAAGCTGTTGGACATGACGGTAGTCAGCTGCTGCTCAGTAGGCTGGGTCACGATGTTCAGACCTTCCGCTGCTGCATCCAGCTCTTCAATATTGATACTTGGCGCGATAAAACCGTGTTCCAGCATCAGCAAAGAGTAGATCGCTTCCTGTACGCCCGCCGCTCCCAGAGAGTGGCCGGTCATGGCTTTGGTGGCCGACATCGCTGGGGTGTTATCACCGAAGACTTCGCGAATTGCACCCAGTTCTTTCACATCGCCTACCGGCGTAGAGGTGCCGTG
>NZ_DALZCD010000021.1:14400-25044 GCF_031978025.1 Erwinia sp. | reverse complement strand
GCGGCATAGAATTGCCCGGTCACCGCTTCTTTGTCGCCACGCTATTTCAATCCGAGCGGGCCTCTCTACGTCACGCGCTTTCACCGCTGGTTGTCGCCCTGCTTAGCGAGGCCGCACGCTAAATGAACGTTTATACCTTTCCTAAAAGCCGCTCATTGCGGGTTTTGTGGACGCTGGAAGAACTCCAGCTCGATTACACCACCTCTCCGGTAGAGCTGTTTTCTACGCAGCCGTTAGCCTGTTCGCCCCACCCTTTACATAAAGTTCCTGTCCTGGAGGACGAGGGAAACCTTATCTTTGAAACGGTAGCTATCTGTCAGTATCTGGGTGAAAAAAAAGGTGATGGGGAACTTTATCCGACGGATCCATTACGCAAGGCCAAAGTAAACGAGTGGCTCAGCTTCGCTTTGACCGATTTGGAATCGCCCATCTGGACGCTGATCAAGCATAAATTTCTGCTGCCTGAGGCGCTGCGTTCACCAGCCGTGATCGAGGCAATGTTTGGTGACGCCTGTAAGACGCTTAGCGCTATTGCCGTGCCCGAAGAGGGCTGGATCGCTGGCGAGCACTTTACGCTGGCGGATATTTTCCTTTCGCATACCCTGATGTGGGCGCAACTGTGCGGATTACCGGCTGACGATAAATTAACCCGTTACGTAGAGAACTGTCAGCGAAGGGAAGCGTTCAGCAAAGCGCTGGAAAGAAATAACCGCACAGCCTGACGCGTGTTTTACGGATAAAAAAAAGGGCCGGCCTTTCGGCCAGCCCCCAGTTTCGTATTAACTTAGGATGCTGCTTTAGCGCCCAGACGTTCTTTGATACGTGCAGACTTACCGGTACGCTCACGCAGGTAGTACAGTTTGGCCTTACGTACGGCACCACGGCGTTTAACAGCGATGCTGTCGATTACAGGTGAGTGAGTCTGGAAGACACGCTCAACACCTTCGCCGTTAGAAATTTTACGAACGGTGAATGCAGAGTGCAGACCGCGGTTACGAATAGCGATAACCACGCCCTCGAATGCCTGCAGACGCTTCTTGGAGCCTTCAACAACCCATACTTTCACTTCCACGGAATCGCCCGGACGGAATGAAGGTACGTCCTGTTTCATCTGCTCTTGTTCGATTTGCTTGATAATGTTGCTCATAATTAAATCTCTTATCCTGGGTAAACTGATATTCAGGCACCGCGGCTACAGCCCGGACTGCCCATCATCGTTATGCTGCTGGCTGAATTCCTTTTGGAACTCTTTCAGCAACTTTGCTTGCTCTTCAGTCAGAGCCAGGTTTTCCAGAAGTTCAGGTCTTCTTAGCCAGGTACGGCCCAGCGACTGTTTCAGGCGCCAGCGGCGAATTTCGGCATGGTTGCCCGACAGCAGAACTGGCGGAACCTCCATCCCTTCTAACACTTCAGGTCGGGTATAGTGTGGACAGTCCAGCAATCCCTCGGAAAACGAATCTTCCTCGGCCGATGCCTGCTTGCCCAGTACGCCGGGTATAAACCGGGCGACTGAATCAATCAGCGTCATTGCCGGCAGTTCCCCACCGCTGAGCACGTAATCTCCGATCGACCATTCTTCATCGATTTCGGTTTGAATAACGCGCTCATCAATCCCTTCATAGCGACCACACACCAGAATTAACTTCTCGCTGGTCGCCAGCTCGCAAACGCCTTCCTGATCGAGTTTGCGTCCCTGAGGTGAAAGATAAATCACCTTAGCGCCTTCTCCTGCCGCCGCTTTTGCTGCGTGGATGGCATCCCGTAAGGGCTGAACCATCATTAGCATTCCCGGTCCGCCGCCGTAAGGACGATCGTCCACGGTACGGTGCCGGTCATGAGTGAAGTCACGAGGACTCCAGCTCTGAATGCTGAGCAGGCCATTTTTTACTGCCCGGCCAGTTACTCCGTATTCGGTAATTGCGCTAAACATCTCAGGGAACAGGCTGATTATGCCAATCCACATCGACTGCGCCGGAGTGTTACCGTCTTGTCCGGAGCTCAAAAACCAGGATCCCAATCTACTTCGATAGTGCCGGTAGTGAGATCGACATTCTTGATAACCTGTCCATCAAGGAACGGAACCAGCCGCTCCTTCGCACCAAACGCATCCTTCAGGTTTGCCTTCACGACGAGTACGTCGTTTGAACCGGTTTCCATCATATCAATGACTTTGCCCAGCTCGTATCCTTGCGTGGTCACTACCTGGCAGCCCATAAGGTCTTTCCAGTAATAGTCACCGCTTTCCAGAGGAGGCAGCTGCTCCGCGTCTACCACAATTTCGCAATTGGTCAGTAGCGTAGCGGCATCACGATCGTCAATGCCTTTGACTTTGATGATCATGTCCTGATTGTGGCGCTTCCAGCCTTCCAGCTCGATAAGCTGCCATTGACCCGCCCGCTGGATAAACCAGGGTTGGTAGTCAAAAATGCTTTCAGCATCTTCGGTGGAGGAAAACACTTTGAGCCAACCACGAATACCATAGGCCGATCCCATCTTTCCCAGAATTAACGGGTTAGCGGGCGGCTGGGCGGTGAGTTGCTTGCTCATGTTGACCACCGTGACAGATTAAGCTGCTTTCTTAGCTTCTTTGATCAGCGCACCAACGCGATCAGAGAGAGTAGCGCCCTGGCCAACCCAGTGCTCAATGCGATCCAGATCCAGACGCAGTGCTTCAGCCTGACCAGAAGCGATTGGGTTGAAGAAGCCTACGCGCTCGATGAAACGACCGTTGCGAGCGTTGCGGCTGTCAGTGACAACTACCTGATAAAACGGACGCTTTTTAGCGCCGTGACGTGCCAAACGAATTGTTACCATAACATCCTCTTTAGTTAATAAAACAACCGGGCCCCATTGAGGGAACGGGGCCCGGGTGCAATATAAAAAGCCCGAAAATTTTACTCATTTTGGCGCAAAAAGCAATCTAATTCGCCTGAGCGCTTTTCCGGCTCGATTAACGGCCCGGGAAGCCCGGCGGCATCATACCTTTCATGCCGCGCATCATCTTGGCCATCCCGCCCTTCTTCATCTTTTTCATCATGCGCTGCATGTCGTCAAATTGCTTAAGCAAGCGGTTAACGTCCTGCACCTGCATACCGGATCCCGTCGCGATACGACGCTTACGGGAACCTTTGATAATTTCTGGCTTCTCACGCTCTTTGCGGGTCATGGAGTTAATCATTGCCTCCATGCGCACCAGCACCTTGTCATCCATCTGCGACTTAACGTTATCCGGCAGCTGGCCCATGCCCGGCAGTTTGCCCATCAGGCTGGCCATGCCGCCCATGTTGCGCATCTGCTTGAGTTGCTCCAGAAAGTCATTGAGATCGAAGCCGTCGCCTTTTTTCAGCTTGCTGGCGAGTTTCTCCGCCTGCGCGCGATCGACCTTGCTTTCGATATCTTCAATCAGCGACAGGACGTCGCCCATGCCCAGAATACGGGAAGCGATACGATCCGGATAGAACGGCTCCAGCGCCTCAGTTTTCTCACCGACACCCATAAATTTAATAGGCTTGCCGGTAATATGGCGGATAGAGAGCGCCGCACCACCACGTGCATCACCGTCCACCTTGGTCAGGATGACACCGGTCAGCGGCAGCGCTTCGTTAAAAGCTTTTGCCGTGTTCGCCGCATCCTGACCGGTCATGGCATCGACCACAAACAGGGTTTCTACCGGATTGATGGCGGCGTGAACCTGTTTGATCTCGTCCATCATCGCTTCGTCAACGTGCAAACGACCGGCGGTATCCACCAGCAGCACGTCGTAGAACTTCAGCTTAGCCTGCTGAAGGGCGTTTTTGACGATATCGACCGGCTTCTGGCTCAGATCGGACGGACAAAAGTCAACGCCGACCTGCTCTGCCAGCGTTTCCAGCTGTTTAATTGCCGCCGGACGATAAACGTCGGCAGACACAACCAGCACTTTCTTCTTGTGCTTTTCGCGCAGGAATTTACCCAGCTTGCCGACGCTGGTTGTTTTACCTGCACCCTGCAAGCCCGCCATCAGCACCACAGCTGGCGGCTGAGCGGCCAGATTGAGCGTGTTGTTTTCGGCGCCCATGGCGACGACCAGCTCATTCTGAACGATCTTCACAAACTCCTGACCCGGGGTCAGGCTTTTGTTGACGTCGTGGCCCACGGCACGCTCTTTAACGCGGCCGATAAAGTCACGCACTACCGGCAGCGCAACGTCTGCCTCAAGCAGCGCCATGCGCACTTCGCGCAGGGTGTCCTTAATGTTGTCTTCTGTCAGCCGTCCACGGCCACTGATATTGCGCAGGGTCTGCGACAATCTGTCGGTTAAATTATCAAACATCGTCTCTCGCTCAACGTAATGAGAGGTCGCCAGGCGACACAATGGCGCAGATTATAACATGAAGACGCGGCGATCTCAGCCATCTGCGTTGAGATCGTTTGGAGCCAGCGGCGGCTGGCGCTATACTGCTTTTTTTCATAGCCTTGCCGGTACCACCTATGTCCGTTTTTGCGATCCTGGCGCTGCTCGCCTACTCTTTCAGCCTTGCTCTGATTATTCCCAGCCTGCTGCGCAAGCAGAGCGCATGGCGAGGCATGGCCGTTGTTTCCGCTGTCGTCGCGCTGGTTTGCCATGGCGTCGCACTGGAACAGCGTATTTTCACCGCGGAAGGCGGCCAGAACCTGAGTCTGTTAAATATCGGCTCGCTGGTCAGCCTGCTGATTTGCGCCATTATGACTATCGTGGCCTCACGCAACCGTGGCTGGATCCTGCTGCCTTTGGTTTACAGCTTCGCGCTTATCAATCTGGCCTTCGCGACCTTTGTGCCCAATGCGTTTATCACCCATCTGGAAACCACACCCGGTATGATGGTGCACATAGGGCTGGCGCTGTTTGCCTATGCTACGCTAATGATTGCGGCACTCTATGCGCTGCAGCTGGCGTGGATAGACTGGCTGCTGAAAAATAAAAAGCTGGCTTTCAGCAGGGATATCCCGCCGCTGATGACCATTGAGCGCAAAATGTTCCATATCACCCAAATAGGGGTGGTATTGCTGACGCTGGTGCTCTGTACCGGCCTGTTTTATATGCAGGATTTGTTCAGCCCTGAAAACGTAGATAAGGCCGTCCTGTCGATTCTGGCCTGGTTTGTCTATATCGTTTTGCTTTGGGGTCACTATCATGAAGGATGGCGTGGACGCCGCGTGGCCTGGTTCAATTTTGGCGGCGCGTTCCTGCTGACCATGGCCTATTTCGGCAGTCGTATGCTGCAACACTTTTTGTCCTCCTGATCCTCCACTACAAGGAATTCCCTCGTTGGAACAAGTTTCAACCACCACGCTGATTATTATTCTTTTCGTTATGGTGCTGGTGTCGGCATGGTTCGCCGGCTCCGAAACCGGCATGATGACCCTCAATCGCTACAAGTTGCGCCATCAGGCTAAAAATGGCGATCGCGCCGCCCGTCGGGTAGAGAAATTGCTGCGCCGCCCCGACCGTCTCCTCAGTCTGGTGCTGATTGGCAACAACCTGGTCAATATTCTGGCTTCCGCATTGGCCACCATCGTCGGGATGCGTCTGCACGGCGACGAAGGCGTGGCTATCGCTACCGGTATCCTGACATTTGTGGTGCTGGTATTTGCCGAAGTTTTACCGAAAACCGTTGCCGCGCTTTATCCTGAAAAAGTCGCTTTTCCCAGCAGCTTGCTGTTAGGCCCGTTGCAAATCGTGATGATGCCATTGGTCTGGCTGCTGAACACTATTACCCGCATTCTGATGCGTATGGTGGGCATGAAGACGGATGGAACGGCCAACTCCGCGCTGAGTAAAGAAGAGCTGCGCACCATCGTCTATGAATCCCGCACGTTAATGTCGCACCGCAATCAGGATATGCTGCTGTCCGTACTGGACCTCGAAAAAGTTAACGTGGATGACATCATGGTGCCGCGCAACGAAATTGTGGGTATCAATATCAACGATGACTGGAAATCCATCGTCCGCCAGCTTACCCACTCGCCGCATGGCCGCATCGTGCTTTACCGTGACTCGCTGGATGATGCGATCAGTATGCTGCGTCTACGGGAAGCCTACCGTCTGATGACGGAGAAAAAAGAGTTCACTAAAGAGGTTATGCTGCGCGCGGCGGATGAAATTTATTACGTACCGGAAGGCACGCCACTCAACATTCAGCTGGTTAAGTTCCAGCGCAACAAGAAGAAAGTGGGTCTGGTCGTTGATGAATATGGCGATATCAAAGGACTCATCACCATTGAAGATATTCTGGAAGAGATCGTCGGCGATTTCACCACCTCAATGTCCCCTACGCTGGCGGAAGAAGTCATGCCGCAGAATGACGGCTCGGTTCTGATTGAAGGCAGCGCTAACATTCGCGAGCTGAACAAGGCCTTTAACTGGCAATTGCCGGAAGAGGAAGCCCGTACGGTTAACGGTATGATCCTGGAAGTACTGGAAGATATTCCTTTACCGGCGACGACGGTGCATATCGGTCACTATGCGATCGACATCCTCGACGTACAGGAAAATATGATCAAGCAGGTTCGCGTTACGCCGCAAAAGCCGCTGAAAGAGTCGGTGGGTTCTTAAGCGCTATCCCCCGCGTGAGGGGGGATAGCTGACCAGGCTGAGAAGCCTGGCTAAGTGACTAGATGTGCAGTTCCTGTAGCTTATCCTGCGGCAGCGCCAGCTCGTCGTTATGGTTCACGCCGATATCATGCTCAATAATGTGACGCGCAATATCCTGCGCCTCATCCAGAGAGTGCATTTCATAGGTGCCGCACTGATACTCGTTCAGCTCAGGAATTTTACGCTGATCGGTGACTTTCAGTACGTCCTGCATCGCTGCCTTCCACGCTTTCGCCACGCGCTGCTCGTCCGGTGTGCCAATCAGGCTCATATAAAAACCGGTACGACAGCCCATTGGCGAGATATCGATGATTTCAACGCCGTCGCCGTTCAGATGATTACGCATAAACCCGGCAAACAGGTGCTCCAGCGTGTGGATACCGCGCTCCGGCATGACTTCTTTGTTTGGCCGGCAGAAACGCAGATCGAAAACGGTAATGGTATCGCCATGCGGCGTATTCATGGTTTTCGCTACGCGAACCGCAGGCGCCGCCATGATGGTATGATCGACGGTAAAGCTATCCAGCAATGGCATATGGTTACCTCTGATAAATTTATTTTCGCAGTGATGAAACTTTCTCTGACGTCCCGTGGTCTGAATCTATGAAAGACGCGCATTTTGTTATCATCATCCCTGACAACACAGAGATGTTAATTTGGCCACATTGATGTGGCCTTTTTCTTTTGCGCTAGCTTCGGCTTTTCAGAAAGTCTTCAAAGCTAAGCGTATCACTTTCTTCAATTTCCTGCTGGCTAACGTTTGAACGAATAGCCTCTTGCTCAAAGTCACTCTCCGTCAGGATTTCCAGCTGCTCATTCGCCAGCTGCGCGTGATACTGCTCTGCCAGCGCCAGTCCCGTACCGGCCAGACCGTTCTCTTTTAAGGCAGTCAGGAAACGTGCTGAATAGGTCAGATCGGGATCGTCAAACGAGGCGGCTAAACGATCGCAGGCGGCCTGATAGTGGCCATCGCCCTGCTGACGATCGAGGGTTTCCGCCACGCGCTGCAGGTCTTTGAACAGATTCTTGCCGACTTCTGCCAGCGGGAACTGCGCTTCTTCGCAGCCAATACCCAACATCAGGCCCGGCTTGCGTCCTTCCAGAATGACGCGGTTCCAGTTGGCGCGCGTACAGAGAAGCTCTTCACTGCTCATTTCCGGCGCGTCGGCCAGCGTACACCAGATCAGGAACAGATCGAGGAAGCGCACCTGGTTTTCATCCACGCCTGTAGGCGAGAAAGGGTTGATGTCGAGCGAGCGCACTTCTATGTATTCAATGCCGCCGCGCAGCAGTGCATCGGAAGGATTCTCGCCTGAACGCGTAACGCGTTTCGGGCGGATAGGCGCATAAAGCTCGTTCTCAATTTGCAGCACGTTAGTATTAAGCTGCAGCCAGTTGCCCTGCTCATCCTTCACGCCCATGCGCGCATACTCTTCTGAAGGCGTTTTAATCGCCGCCTTCAGCGCTTTAACATAGTCAGGAAGGTTGTTAAAGGTAATGCCCAGCCCGCTTTGCGATTTATTGGTATACCCTAAATCACTGAGGCGTAAAGACGTGGCGTAAGGCAGATAGAGCAGGCCATTTTCAGTCTGCTCAAACGGCAGGTTCGTCTCTTTTCCCTGCAGGAAAGAGGAACACACGGCCGGGGAAGCGCCAAACAGATAAGGGATAATCCAGCCAAAACGATAATAGTTGCGGATCAGGCGCAGATAACCGTCGGAAATCGCGTCCGTACTGCTCTGCCCTTCTTTGCCATCTGTCCAGGCCTGCCAGAAGGAGAGCGGCAGCGAAAAGTTGTAGTGCACGCCGGAAATAACCTGCATCAGCGCGCCATAGCGATTTTTCAGGCCCTGACGATAGAGTGTTTTCATCTGCCCGATATTGGAGCGCCCGTACTGCGCCAGCTCTATTTTATCGCTGTCGTCGATCAGGCACGGCATACTCATAGGCCACATCCGCTCCGCACCAAGATCGCGTGAGACATGACGATGAATATCGCGCAGAAAAGCCAGCAGATGATCGATGTCACGATCTACCGGCGTAATGAATTCCAGCAGTGTTTCCGCAAAATCAGTGGTAATCCACTTGTGGGTCAAGGCTGACCCCAGAGATTTAGGGTGCCCGCTGGTGGCCAGATGGCCATCAGGTTTAACACGCAGCGTTTCGCGCTCAATGCCGCGACCAATACCTTTCATTGCCTCAGGGTGAGCTTCCAGCCAGGAAAGCGCCTGTGATACGTCCGGGATCAAATTGACCTCCCGCTTGGGGAAAAATTTATTATTGTTCAGCATAATGTTAATCATGATAGCGACGCTTAGCGAATCACTGCCACCATTCCATGCCCTGTAATGTTGCGAAAGCCAGCACGCTATAGCGCAACGCCTTGCCTACGGCGAGCCAGAGCGCAACCGGAAACCAGGCGAAGCGAAGCCAACCTGCGAGAACACAAAGCAGATCGCCGATAACCGGCAACCAGCTAAGAAGTAACGCAGCGGGCCCCCATCGGTGCAGCCACGCCGTTGCTGTGTTATGCCATCGTCCCTGCTGTTTTACGGGCAGACAGCGACCGATGATAACGTTAGTTAATCCACCCAGGGTATTCCCCAGGGCGGCAATACCGGTCACGCCGAATACGGAGACTTTCCCCGATAGCAGCAGCGAAACCAGTAGCACTTCTGAGTTTCCCGGCAGCAGCGTGGCGCTCAGGAAACCGCTGACAAACATTGAACCGTATAGCCAGTCGCTCACAGACGCCTGACATCAACGAAAGCCATACCTGCCGCCTGCGCGGCCTGAATACCGAAATCAGCATCTTCAAATACAATGCAGCGCTCAGGCGCGATGCCGATTAATTCGGCGCAGCGTAGGAACGTATCAGGCTCTGGCTTGTGGCGCTTTACATCGTCAGCGCCGACAACCGCATCAAAATAATGGCGAAGCCCTAAATGTTGAAGCAGTGCTTCGGCTACGGCGTGCTCGCTACCAGTACCGACTGCCATAGGCCGTCTTCCCCGGTAAGCTTTCACTACGTCAACCAGCGGCAGCGGCTGTACGGTATCGAAAAGCATCTCTTTCAACACCGCGGCTTTTTCTGCGGCCAGCTGGTGAGGATCCAGGCTGCTCTGGTAACTGTTGAGGATAGTTTCCGCTATCCGCCACGCCGGCGAGCCGTTAAGTTTACTCAGTGACGGTTCATCAAAGCGCATATCGTAGCGTGCCAGAACGGCTCGCCAGGCGTTAAGGTGCGTAGGCTCCGTATCCAGAATCGTGCCATCCATATCAAATATCAAGCCGTCATAACTGTCGTACACGCGAGCCTCCGTCCCTGAATCAACGAACGTTTACTTTAGCGTAAAGCACTCAACTTGTCGCTGTCAGCATGGATCCGCAAATGCCTTGAAACATATAGGGTTTTTTATTATCAGATTATATCCCGATGAAAGACGGGCTTTAAATGGCCGTAAAAAGCACAAAAGTGTCACGATATATTCCCCGTCCTGACCAGGAATTAACTTGATGGGCCACAGGAAGATTAAAAAGGAGGGCGTAAATATCTGGCGAAAATGAGACTGCATTTTGGTTAAGGTGGCAAAACACATTATACGGGAAAATAGAGGGAGGCAATTTTGCAGTTTGTCAGGGCAGAGTTGTCGGGCTTTTTGAACTGACCAGAGTATGACAGGCAGAGTCACGACTAACCGAATAAAAAAGGGCATAAGGGAGGATGATGCATCTGGCGCTCTACTCTTCTGACCATCGCCGGGCGATGTTATCTTCCCTGTACATGCTGCAGGTTTTCTACAATATGGCTGGGCTGACAGGACTAAAGAATAGCTGGAACGGGGTGTATCCGGGAGGATGACTCGATCTGCGTCTCAACATGAAGGGCGATTGCTAAAGCAACGTTATCATCCCTTGCGTTACCGGCTGATAATTACTGCTTTGCCAGAACACAATGGCTGCAACGCTTCCTTAAATGGTGCATCCGGGAGGATTCGAACCTCCGACCGCTCGGTTCGTAGCCGAGTACT
>NZ_DALZCD010000021.1:0-14300 GCF_031978025.1 Erwinia sp. | reverse complement strand
CTCCGACCGCTCGGTTCGTAGCCGAGTACTCTATCCAGCTGAGCTACGGATGCATAACAAATTCTGGTATAACGCAGGGGTGCTGACGACTCACCTTGATACAGGCTGCTAAAACCGTATCGGTACTACTTAAACAAAGCGGCGCTTGTTGAGCCACCTTGTAAAATATGGTGCATCCGGGAGGATTATTCGGCTTCCGCCTCACCCTTATGGGCCGTTGCTAAAGCAACGTTATCATCCCTTGTGCTGGCGGCTAATGCTGACTGCTTTGCCAGAACACAATGGTTGCAACACTTCCTTAATATGGTGCATCCGGGAGGATTCGAACCTCCGACCGCTCGGTTCGTAGCCGAGTACTCTATCCAGCTGAGCTACGGATGCAAATGGCGGTGAGGCGGGGATTCGAACCCCGGATGCAGCTTTTGACCGCATACTCCCTTAGCAGGGGAGCGCCTTCAGCCTCTCGGCCACCTCACCATACGCGCTCTTATCGAGCTGTGCTTCTGAACTTGTTTCTGCTCATCGGCACTGCGTGGCGCACATATTACTTTCTGGGCCTTATAAGTCAAACATATTTTTTCACTCTCGCGTCTGATTGCGCATTTCCCAGCCAAAATGGGTATTTGGAAAGCAAAAAGAGTGAATTATCAACAATAATCGGCCCTTTCACGGCAGAGAAACGTGTACAGGCCCGAAAAGAAATAGCGAAAGAAAAACAAAGAAAGGCGGGAAAGAAGGGCAAAACCGGTAGCGCCCCGCCTGGACGGCAAGGCGCTGGATCCGTTAGTAACTCGTTTGCTGAGTTTTTTCGGCCTGAATACGCTGATAAATCTCTTCGCGATGAACCGACACTTCTTTAGGGGCATTCACACCGATGCGAACCTGATTCCCTTTTACTCCCAGCACCGTTACAGTCACCTCATCACCGATCATGAGGGTTTCACCAACTCGACGAGTTAGAATAAGCATTCTTTGCTCCTTGAAAGATTAAAAGAGTCGGGTTAACTGTCGCCCGGCATTATCCATCATATAACGCTAAATATAGACTATGACAAATGCATAACAAGTGCATCATCACCGTAATACATTCTGCTGATACTTAGTTTAGCCGAAATACACACCATCAACCTGACTTTGTGTTTTTTGCGATGACATCGGACAGAAAAACGCCGTGGAGCATGCCCCACCGCGCTTTCCGGGATGCCTTTTTATAGTGTTACAGTTTTGCAGCCACCCAGCTTTCAACACCGGCCAGAGCCCCTGGTAGTGCTCCGGCATCGGTGCCGCCAGCCTGAGCCATATCCGGGCGGCCACCGCCCTTACCGCCAACCTGCAGGGCAAGTTCGCCCACCAGCTCGCCGGCTTTCACGCGATCGGTTACATCTTTAGTGACGCCAGCAATCAGCGAAACCTTCCCTTCCGCAACGGTTGCCAGCACGATAACGGCTGACTTCAGTTGGTTCTTCAGATCGTCCACCATGGTACGCAGCATTTTCGGCTCAACGTTGGACAACTCGCTCACCAGTAGCTTAACGCCTTTGACGTCGATAGCCTGACTGCTGAGAGAAGCGCTTTCCTGCGCGGCCTGCTGGTCTTTCAACTGCTGCAGCTCTTTTTCCAGCGAGCGGACGGTATCCATCAGGCCGCGCACTTTATCATTCAGATTGCTACTGTTGGCTTTCACCAGCTGAGCAATCTCCTGCAGCTGCTCGCTCTGCGAATACATCTGTTTCAGTGCGCTTTCGCCCGTCACCGCTTCAATACGGCGGATGCCTGCCGCAGTACCGGCTTCAGAGGTAATGCGGAACAGGCCGATATCGCCCGTGCGGCTGGCATGCGTACCGCCACAAAGTTCGGTAGAGAAATCGCCCATCGTCAGCACACGGACGCGATCGTCATATTTTTCGCCAAACAGCGCCATCGCGCCCAACGCTTTAGCCTTTTCCAGCTCCATCACATTGGTATCGACCGCCAGGTTACGGCGGATCTGAGCGTTAACGATTTCCTCGACCTGGCGGATTTCGTGCGGCTTCATCGCTTCAGAGTGGGAGAAATCAAAGCGCAGATATTTATCGTTAACCAGCGAGCCTTTTTGTGCCACGTGATGGCCCAGAACCTGACGTAACGCGGCGTGCAGCAGGTGTGTCGCTGAGTGATTCAGTCGAATACGCGCGCGGCGAGCTTCGTCCACGTGCGCAGCCAGACGATCGCCGACCCGCAGCTGCCCGGAAGCCAGCTTGCCGATGTGCCCAATCGCCTGCGCATATTTTTGCGTGTCGGTAACGGTGAACAGCGCATCGTTGTTACGCAGCTCGCCGGTATCGCCTACCTGCCCGCCCGATTCGCCATAGAAAGGCGTCTCATCCAGTACGATAACGCCTTCCTGACCGGCGGCGATTTCACTGGCTGGCTGGCCGTTTACAAAAATGGCCGTGACGGCCGCGCTGAGCTCAAGCTGGTCGTAGCCTTTGAAGGTTGAAGCTTCATCGATATGAATCACGTTGCTGTAGTCCGCACCGAAACCGCTGGCCTCACGCGCACGCTGGCGCTGCTGCTCCATCGCTTTCTCGAAGCCCGCTTCGTCAATCTTCAGGTTACGCTCGCGGCAAACATCCGCCGTTAAGTCTGCCGGGAAACCAAAGGTGTCATACAGGCGGAAAACGGTCTCTCCGTCCAGCGTGTCGCTCTGCAGCTTGCCCAGCTCTTCATCCAGCAGTGCCAGACCGCGTTCCAGCGTTTTCGCAAACTGCTCTTCTTCAGTTTTCAGCACCTGCTCAACCTGAGCCTGCTGCTTCGCCAGCTCTTCACCCGCCGCGCCCATCACGTCAATCAGCGGCGCAACCAGCTTCCAGAAGAAGGCGCCCTGCGCGCCCAGCATGTTGCCGTGACGAATAGCGCGTCGAATAATACGGCGCAGCACATAGCCGCGATTCTCGTTGGACGGGATCACCCCATCGCAAATCAGGAAAGCACAGGAACGAATATGGTCGGCGATCACGCGCAGAGATTTGCTGTTCAAATCGGTAGCGCCGGTGGCTTCAGCAACGGCTTTGATCAGCTTCTGGAACAGATCGATTTCGTAGTTGGAATTAACGTGCTGCAGGACCGCGGAGATACGCTCCAGGCCCATACCGGTATCAACGGAAGGTTTTGGCAGCGGCAGCATCGTACCGTCTGGCTGACGGTTAAACTGCATAAAGACGATGTTCCAAATCTCAATGAAGCGATCGCCGTCCTCTTCCGGGCTCCCCGGCGGGCCACCCCAGATATGATCGCCGTGATCAAAGAAGATTTCGCTGCACGGGCCGCACGGGCCGGTATCGCCCATCTGCCAGAAGTTATCAGAGGCGTAAGCGCCACCTTTATTATCGCCAATGCGGATAATACGTTCGCGCGGCACACCGATTTCGTCTGCCCAGATGTTGAAAGCCTCATCATCGGTTTCATAGACAGTGACCCACAGCTTCTCTTTCGGCAGGTTAAACCACTGTGCGCTGGTCAGTAGCTCCCACGCAAAACCAATGGCTTCGCGCTTGAAGTAGTCGCCGAAGCTGAAATTACCCAACATTTCAAAGAAGGTGTGGTGACGGGCGGTATAGCCCACGTTTTCCAGGTCGTTGTGTTTACCGCCTGCGCGCACGCAGCGCTGCGAGGTGGTCGCGCGCGAGTAGCTGCGTTTGTCCTGGCCCAGGAAAACGTCTTTAAACTGGTTCATCCCGGCATTGGTAAACAGCAACGTCGGGTCATTAGTCGGGACGAGGGAGCTACTGGCTACAACCTGATGTCCCTTGCTATGGAAAAAGTCGAGAAACGCCTGGCGAATCTCCGCAGTGCTCTTGCTCATAATTGTCCTGGAATCACGCTAATGAACGTTTCGTGGGTTTGCCCCTGCCATAAGGCTAAGCAACACACGAACAAAAAGTGGTGAATAAGATAAATTTTCTTCGGTACGAAGTAAAATCCCATTGGCTCTCAATCTTCAAAATTTGAAAAAACGCCGCGGATATCTTCGGAAAAGAAGCCTTTAGTCATTAAATAGCGCTGCACTTTGGCTTTTTCCTTCCATTCAGTCGGTAGCGGCAGACCAAACTTTCGCTCTGCTGAATCGAATGCCATTTGTTGCCAGTCGATATCCGCTGCGGCCAGCGTTTCATCAATCAGCGGCTTTGCCACCCCCTTCTGCCCAAGCTCCATACGTATCCGCTGTGGGCCGTAGCCTTTACGGCTGCGGCTGGCGACAAAGCGCTCTGCAAACCGGGCGTCGTCCAGATAATGGCTTTCATAACACCAGGCAACAACCCGATCGATTTGCTCTGGCGTAACGGTTTCAGGCTGTTGCGCCTGCGTTTTGGCATACATCGCAGCCCGCTCTGCGGAAAGAGCAAGCTTACGACGAAACTCCGCCTCGCTATGATCGCGCATAGCCAGAATGCGCATGGCCCGGTCTAACAGGCGGGTAAACTGGCTTCGTTCGGTGGCTTCAGTCATCTTGCTCCGGTTATGCAAAAGATTAAGTCAGGGTAAGGGTAGCGAGGAACCGCAAAAGAAACAAAGCGCTTTGGCTAATGTAAAGAGAAAGAGATAACGAGAGTGCGAACGAGGAGAACATTTCTCTCTACACCACACGCTGCATCCGGCAACGCATCGGCCATGTGGCCACAGCTACCTGGGTGCCTGCAAAAAAATTCAAAGCCCGTAAGCCTGGAACAAAAGCGTGCGCAAACCTGAAATAAAAAAGGAGCGGCACAAGGCCACTCCTTTTCAACAACTATCCAACTATTTGCCCCTAAGAGCCGCTAATCAGAAGTTTTCGTTTGTTTCGCTGGCTTCGTCGGCGTCATTTTTATCAGCTACGAAGTCTGGCGTGCTGTCCGGATTATTCATCAGCGTAGCGCGCAGCTTGTTCTCGATTTCGGTAGCCACCGCAGGATTCTCTTTCAGGAAGTTACCGGCATTTGCCTTGCCCTGACCGATTTTATCGCCGTTGTAGCTGTACCAGGCGCCCGCTTTTTCAATCAGCTTGTGCTTAACGCCCAGGTCAACCAGCTCGCCGTAAATGTTGATGCCTTCGCCGTACATAATCTGGAATTCCGCCTGCTTGAATGGAGCGGCGATTTTGTTTTTCACGACTTTCACGCGAGTTTCACTACCGACTACTTCGTCACCCTCTTTAATCGCGCCGATACGACGGATATCCAGACGGACAGAGGCGTAAAATTTCAGCGCGTTACCACCGGTGGTGGTTTCCGGGTTACCAAACATGACGCCAATTTTCATACGGATCTGGTTAATAAAGATCAGCAGCGTATTGGAATTTTTCAGGTTACCGGCCAGCTTACGCATCGCCTGGCTCATCATACGAGCCGCCAGGCCCATGTGTGAATCACCGATTTCGCCTTCGATTTCTGCTTTCGGCGTCAGGGCCGCCACGGAGTCGACAATGATGACATCAACCGCGCCGGAGCGTGCCAGCGCATCACAGATTTCCAGCGCCTGCTCACCGGTATCTGGCTGAGAGCAAAGCAGGTTATCAATGTCCACGCCCAGCTTTTTAGCATAGACAGGATCAAGCGCATGCTCGGCATCGATAAAGGCACAGGTTTTACCTTTGCGCTGTGCAGCAGCAATAACCTGCAGCGTCAGCGTAGTTTTACCGGACGATTCCGGCCCGTAGATTTCGACGATACGGCCCATTGGCAGACCGCCCGCGCCCAGCGCGATATCCAGCGAAAGCGAACCGGTAGAGATGGTTTCCACATCCATAGTGCGGTCTTCACCCAGGCGCATGATGGAGCCTTTGCCAAATTGCTTTTCAATCTGGCCTAGCGCTGCTGCCAGTGCTTTTTGCTTGTTTTCGTCAATAGCCATTTCCACTCCTAATCACGCGGGGGTAAAGCACGCTTTTGCGGCTTCGTGTCTCAATCAATATGGGTGTAATTATACTGTATAGTCATACAGTATCAAGCTTAATTTTAAGAAAATGGTCACGTAGCGTCAGCAGCGCATAAGCCGTGGCCTGACGCCGAACGGCCTCTCTGTCGCCTGCGAAAATTTTTCGCTGCGCCAGCGAGTTAGCGCCTTCTGCCGCGAAGCCAAACCAGACTGTACCCACTGGTTTTTCTGCGGTTCCGCCATCCGGACCGGCAATGCCGCTGACGGCAACGGCATACTGCGCCCGAGCCTGTTTACGCGCCCCTTCTGCCATCTCAATCACGACCTGTTCGCTAACCGCGCCGAAGCTTTCCAGCGAGGCGGCCGTTACGCCTACCAGCGTCTGCTTGGCCTCATTGCTGTAGGTGACAAAGCCTCGCTCGAACCATTGGGAGCTTCCGGCAACGTCGGTAATCACTTTTGCTATCCAGCCGCCCGTACAGGATTCAGCAGCCGTAACCGTCGCGTTGAGACGCTGTAAATGCTGGCCAATATCCTGACTCAGCTGGCGCAATTCGCTGTCCGTCATTCTTGTTTCCTGCTCGCTTGTCGTGAGAAAGAAGATTAGCACTTTTTAGCCGCTCGGGAAGGGAGAAAGGCGGAGTATGCGAGCCGCTTTCATAAAATGAATCAGGAAAAGGGTTTCAGAAACAGTCGATTGCCCGGCAGCAGGCCGCCGGGCGATAAAGAGGAAACTATCGTCCCTGACGAGCGTCGCGTACCGCCAGCCCCAGCTGCCAGACGGCCATTGCGTAATGGTTGCTGTGATTATAACGGGTGATCGCGTAGAAATTAGGCAGCCCGTACCAGTATTGATAGTAAGTACCCATATCAAAACGCAACAGGCTAACCTGCTGGTCGTTCTGTAGCGATACCTGAGGAGATAAACCGGCAGCGGTGAGTTGTGCTGCGGTATAGCGGGTTTTAAAGCCGCTTTCCAGCTGCGGAGCCGCGCCGTTAGCCGGCACGGCCACGGTACCGCCTTTTATCCAGCCATGTGCGCTAAAATAGTGGGCCACGCTGCCTATAGCATCTACCGGATCCCAAAGGTTGATATGGCCATCGCCATTAAAATCCACGGCGTATTGCTTAAAGGCAGAAGGCATAAACTGACCATAGCCCATCGCGCCGGCGAAAGAGCCACGCAAATCAAGCGGATCGTCATTTTCTTCTTTGGCCATTAGCAGGAACGTTTCCAGCTCACTGCTGAAATAATCAGCCCGGCGGGGATAGGCAAACGCCAGCGTTGCCAGCGCATCGATAATGCGCGTTTTACCCATAACACGGCCCCAGCGGGTTTCCACGCCGATAATGCCGACAATAATCTCTGGCGGCACGCCATAAACTTCCCAGGCACGATTAAGCGCGTCCTGATACTGATTCCAGAACTGAACGCCATTTTGTACGTTATCCGGCACGATAAATTTTTTGCGATAGCGGATCCAGGCGCCGTTCGGACCGGACGGCGCCTGATAAGAAGGTGCCTGACGGTCCATAAGCCGCAGCACCCAGTCCAGCCGCTTCGCCTGCGCCAGTACGTTATGCAGCTGCTGACGGTTAAAATTGTGTTCGCGCACCATTTTATCGATGAAGGCTTCAGCCGTCGGGCTATTGGCGAAATCGCCGTCCAGCGGCGCGACATTATGCTCGGGATCGAGTAAAAAGCTGTTATTGCCCCGAAAAGGATTGCCGTGAGGTTCAGGCGCAGGGGCTTTACTGCTGCAGGCGGAAAGCAACAGCAAAGCGGGCAAAAATGAGGCCAGGTAACGCATTGAATATCCAGAGTGCAAAGCGGGAAAGTAGCCTTTATGTTAGAACATCGCCAGCGTTCCTGAAAACAGATGTTATGTAAATCCGCTGCTTTTTTCCTTTTTCTTTTCCTGCACGACGCAACAGCGTAAACGGATTATCGCCAACAAAATAAAATGACTTTTTAATTTAATTGAAATTTATTTTTATATGTCAAAAGGCGCGATGAGCAAACAGGCTGCGGTGCCGCTGGCACCCGGATTCGAGGAAGCAGAGACCTTCATTATTATTGCCGGCTGCACGTTGAGGTGACAACAGTCGCCTGCCACGATAAGCATGAAGTTTCCCGCTACCATGCCGTACAGGTGGTAGCAGATGTCGTGCTGGCGTGACTGGATAAAGAGTTTGATGCCGTCATTATTTCTGGCGGACCGGAAGGCACGGTTGATCTGGCAGCTTATGCGCTGGTTACAGCGTTTATCCGTCGCCGTAACGAAGCGGGTAAATGACTTGTCCCAATCTGTTCCGCTGCCGCACGCGTGCCGGGCGGCAATCATATGCTCAGGGGACGCCGCTATACCTGTTCAGGCGATTTGTGTAATGCCGTTACCGACGGTGTTTACAGCAAGCAGGAGGTGGTAGAAGACGGCAATTTGCTGAGTGGAAAAGGACTGGGTAAAAGTTTTGAGTTCGCTTTTCAGCTGGCATGGCGCCTGGCTGGCAATACCGAAACGGCCGATTTCCAGGCTGACCCTCTCTGTTTTGACCACTGGCGTTCTTATCGCGGGATCAATGCCAGCCCGTTTTTTCTGTCGGCGGGCCCCTCACCCGCCGTTCTTTATCGCGTCAGCGACTCGCGACTGATGTCGGCTACCGATTTCGCGCCGGTCAGCGTCATCGCCACGCGCATCTCTTTTTCAATCAGCGAGAGCAGGTTCTCCACGCCAGCTTCCCCCGCTGCAGCCAGCGCATACACAAATGCCCTGCCCAATAGCACGCTGTCTGCGCCCAGCGCCAGCATCCGTACCACGTCCAGCCCGGTTCGAATGCCTGAATCCGCCAGAATTTTAATGTCGCCTTTTACCGCATCGGCAACGGCGGGCAGCGCGCGCGCCGTAGATAGCACGCCGTCGAGCTGACGGCCGCCATGGTTAGACACCACGATACCGTCGGCACCGAAGCTGACGGCATCCTTCGCATCCTGGGGATCAAGGATGCCTTTAATGATCATTGGCCCTTGCCAGAACTCCCGAATCCACTCCAGATCTTTCCAGGAGATTGAAGGGTCGAAGTTGGCGCCCAGCCAGCCGATATAATCTTCCAGCGTGGTTGGATGACCGCGATAAGCCGAGACGTTTCCCAGATCGTGCGGCTTCCCGTTCAGGCCCACATCCCATGCCCACTGCGGATGCAGCATTGCCTGCACCCCACGGCGAAAAGCTGCATTCGGCCCGCTCATGCCCGAATGCGCATCACGGTAGCGCGCGCCGGGCACCGGCATATCTACGGTAAATACCAGTGTTTTCACCCCCGCGGCTTTGGCTCGCTCCAGGGCGTTACGCATAAAGCCCCGGTCTTTCAATACGTAAAGCTGGAACCACATGGGCCGTGAAATCGCAGGAGCCACCTCTTCAATAGGGCAGACGGAAACGGTAGAAAGCGTAAAAGGGATGCCCATTTTAGCCGCCGCGCGCGCCGCCTGAACCTCGCCGCGTCGTGCATACATGCCTGTCAGCCCTACCGGTGCAAGGATCACCGGCATGGCCAGTTGCTCGTCGAACAGCGTGGTTTCCAGGCTCAGCTCGGCCATGTTTTTCAGGATGCGCTGGCGTAGCGCGATATCGGCTAAATCGGCGGTATTACGCCTGAGGGTATGCTCGCTATAAGCGCCGCCATCGATGTAGTGAAACAGAAAAGGCGGCAGCCTGCGCCGTGCCGCTGCCCGGTAATCCGTTGATGCGGAGATGATCATCTGGTTTCCTGCCTTGTTAAAACGCTCGGCTTCTTCGTGAAGCAAAGTAAACGGGCCGCGATGGCGGCCCGGAAGAACAAGCAGTGTAGTCGAGGCGAAAAGCGGATACGCTGACCTACATCTCAACATTCCGGCAACAAATCAGACGATGGCCTTTTTTGCACAAAGTAACTTTCCGTTCGTTAACGACGATTGCGCACCAGCTGATAACGCCGCGTCAGATATTCAACCGGCATACTCCAGATATGCACCAGGCGGCAGAACGGGAACAGCAGAAATAGCGTCATGCCCAGCACCATATGAACCCGATAAATCAGCGCCACGCCTTCCAGATGCTGCGACGCCCCTGCATGAAACGTGACGACTGCCTGCGCCCAACCGACCAGCTTCATCATCTCGCTGCCGTCCATATGCTGCGTTGAGAAAGGAATGGTCAGCAGTCCCAGCGCGGCCTGCGCCACCAGCAGACTCAGGATCAGGATATCGCCGGTGCTGCTGGTAGCCCTGACGCGCGGGTTGAGCAGGCGGCGCTTAAGCAGCAGCGCCCCGCCCGCCAGCGTCAGTGCACCAAAGACGCCCCCGGCTATCATCGCCAGCTTCTGTTTGGCCGCTATCGGCAGGAAAGCCTCGTACATCCAGTGCGGCGTTAGCAGGCCGACAAAATGCCCGAAGAAGATGCCGAGAATGCCAATGTGAAATAAGTTGGAGGCAAGCCGCATGCCTTTTTTATCCAGCATCTGGCTGGAGCCGGCTCACCAGCTGTACTGACCGTAATCGTAGCGTAGCCAGCTGCCAATCAAAAAAATGCTGCCGGCAATATAGGGATAAATATCGAAAAAGAATCTTGAGAGAAAATTCATGATAAACGCCTCGTGGATGTTTTCATGTCCGCCACGTCCAGATACTGTGGCGCGACGGCATCGGCAAAGCGACGCTGGTGCGCGGCCTGCTGAGCAGAAGCGCAGCCCTGTTCGCCAAGGAACCTGATTTGCTCCTCTTCCCACACGGCATCCAGCGCCGCGGGCGTATCGTCGCGAGCTTCCTGTTTGATTGTCGGCGCAAGGTCATCCACCGCCAGCCCGGTGTCGGAAAGCGCCAGCAGCAAAGTGAACAGCTCACTGTAGCGGCTTTGCCGCTGTTGCAACCTGGCAGCCAGCAGCGCCAGAATCGGTGCCACATCGGCCAGGCCCACACGGGCACGTGCAGGGTCAAGGCTGGCCAGATACTCCAGATAGAGCGGCAGAAAATCCGGTAGCTCTTTCGCACTCAGAGCCAGGCCGTCAGCACGATACTGCTCCAGCAGATCCACCATCGCCTGTCCACGATCGCGCGATTCGCCATGAACATGCTCGAACAACAACAGCGAAGTGGCCCGGCCACGATCGAACAGCTCGCAATAGTCTGCCTGCTTGTCCAACAGCTCGCCTGTGCAAAATTCCGTAATAAAATCACCCAACTGCGCTTGCTGAGCAGCATCAAGCTCGCTGCCTGTTTTCAAAGCGGCAATCATTTCGGCCTGATGCGTAAAAAGCGCTTCATCGGGGTAGTCCAGCAGTCGGGCAAGTAGGCGTAGGGTTATCATGGCTGTTCCCCCTGCGTTTTTTTACCGATATCAATCGCATCGATGCGGCGACTGTTAAACAGATTGAAGCGTCCGTCGCTGCCGTGGCAGCCGTCGCCAAAGCTAAAGCCGCAGCCTTTGCTTTCCGGGAAGGCTTCCCGCGCCAGTTCACGATGGCTGGAAGGCACCACAAAGCGATCTTCATAATTGGCGATGGCCAGATAGCGGTACATTTCCTGCGCCTGCGCTTCCGTTAAGCCAACTTGTTCCAACGCCCGCGTATCGACAATGTTTTCTACGGTTTCTGCCCGCTTGTAGTGCCGCATGGCCAACATTCTTTTCAGCGCCAGCAGGACCGGCGCGGTATCGCCAGCCGTCAGCAGGTTCGCCAGGTACTGCACGGGAATGCGCAGGCTCTCTACGTCGGGCAGGATGCCGTTGTGCGGCAAATTGCCCGCATCCGCAGCGCTCTGAACAGGCGACAGCGGCGGCACATACCAGACCATAGGCAGCGTGCGGTATTCAGGGTGCAACGGCAGTGCCAGCTTCCATTCCATCGCCATTTTATAAACTGGCGAGCGCTGTGCCGCATCGATTACGCTTTGCGGGATACCTTCTTTTAACGCCTCGGCAATCACAGCGGGATCGTATGGATCGAGGAAGATCGCTCTCTGGCTCTCATAAAGATCCTGTTCATGCTCGCTTGATGCCGCCTCTTCAATGCGATCCGCGTCGTACAAAAGCACGCCAAGATAGCGGATGCGCCCCACGCAGGTTTCAGAACAAACCGTGGGCTGGCCTGCTTCAATACGTGGATAGCAGAAAATGCATTTTTCCGATTTACCGCTTTTCCAGTTGAAGTAGATTTTTTTGTACGGGCAGCCGGTCAGACACATACGCCAGCCGCGGCACTTGTCCTGATCGATAAGCACGATACCGTCTTCGCCACGCTTATAAATAGCGCCGCTTGGGCAGGTCGCCACGCAAGCCGGGTTCAGGCAGTGTTCACACAGGCGCGGCAGATAGGCCATAAAAGTATGTTCAAACTGGCCGTACATCTCTTTCTGAATGTTATCGAAATTTTTATCCTGCGAACGTTTGGAAAATTCGCCGCCGAGGATTTCTTCCCAGTTCGGGCCGTTTTCGATCTTTTTCATCCGCTGCCCGGTAATCAGCGAGCGTGGTCGCGCTATCGGCTGGTGCTTGCCTGCTGGCGCATTGTGCAAATGCTGATAGTCGTAATCAAACGGCTCATAGTAATCATCCAGCGCGGGTACGTCCGGGTTAGCGAAAATTTTCGACAGCAATCCCACACGGTTACCCATGCGCGGCACCAGCTTGCCGTTGATTTTACGGATCCAACCGCCCTTCCATTTTTCCTGATCTTCCCATGCCTGCGGATAGCCGACGCCGGGCTTGCTTTCGACGTTATTAAACCAGGCGTATTCCATGCCTTCACGGCTGGTCCAGACGTTTTTACAGGTTACAGAACAGGTGTGACAGCCGATGCATTTATCCAGATTCAGCACCATGCCGACCTGCGAGCGAATTTTCATGATTTTATCTCCTTGCCGCCCTGGCAGTCGTCGTTGCCTTCACCGTCTAACCAGTTAACGTGATTCATTTTACGTACCACCACGAACTCATCACGGTTGGAGCCTACGGTGCCGTAATAGTTAAAACCGTATGAAAGCTGCGCATAGCCGCCGATCATATGGGTTGGTTTTGGACAGGTGCGGGTTACGGAGTTATGGATGCCGCCGCGCTGGCCGGTAATTTCCGAACCGGGAATATTTACGATGCGTTCCTGCGCGTGATACATCATGGTCATGCCCGCCGGAACACGCTGGCTGACCACTGCACGCGCGGTCAGTGACCCGTTGGCGTTAAACGCTTCAATCCAGTCGTTATCCGCAATGCCCAGTTCCCGTGCATCCTCTTCGCTCATCCAGACGATCGGCCCGCCACGCGACAGCGTTAGCATCAGCAGGTTGTCGCTGTAGGTGGAATGGATGCCCCATTTCTGGTGCGGCGTCAGGAAGTTCAGCGCCTTTTCCGGATTGCCGTTCGGCTTTTTGTTCAGCAAAGGTTTAGCCGCCCGGGTGTCAATGGGGGGACGATAAACCAGCAGGCTTTCGCCAAACGCACGCATCCACTCATGATCCTGATAAAGCTGCTGGCGTCCGCTGAGGGTGCGCCACGGGATCAGTTCGTGCACGTTGGTGTAACAGGCGTTGTAGGACACATGCTCATCTTCCAACCCTGACCAGGTGGGGCTGGAAATGATTTTGCGCGGCTGCGCCTGGATATCCCGAAAACGAATTTTTTCGTCTTCCTTGTTCAGCGCCAGATGCGTATGGTCGCGTCCGGTGATGTCGCTCAGCGCCTGCCAGGCTTTTACCGCGACCTGACCGTTGGTTTCCGGCGCCAGCGATAAGATAACTTCGGCTGCATCGATGGCGCTGTCGATATTAGGCCGACCGGCGGCAGGTCCCTGCGTTTTGACGTAATTCAGCTCTTTAAGGAAATCGACCTCTTTTTGCGTATTCCAGCTGATGCCTTTACCGCCATTGCCCAACTTATCCAGCAACGGCCCCAGCGAGGTAAAGCGCTCCCAGGTGGCTGGATAGTCGCGCTCCACGGCGAGGATATGCGGCGCAGTCTTGCCGGGACTCAGCTCACACTCGCCTTTTTTCCAGTCTTTAACGTCGAAAGGCTGTGCCAGCTCTGCTGGCGAATCGTGCTGTACCGGCAGCGTGACGATGTCGGTTTCTACGCCGAGATGTCCCGGACAGAGCTCCGAGAAGCGTTTAGCAATGCCTTTATAAATCTCCCAGTCACTTTTCGCCTCCCAGGCCGGATCAACCGCCGCCGAAAGCGGATGAATAAACGGATGCATATCCGAGGTATTCATGTCGTCTTTTTCATACCAGGTGGCGGTAGGCAGCACAATATCGGAGTAGAGGCAGGTGCTCGACAGGCGGAAATCCAGCGTCACCACCAGATCCAGTTTGCCCTCGCCGCCTTTCTCCTGCCATTCCACTTCTTCCGGTTTTACGCCACCCTGCAGGCCTAAATCTTTGCCCT
>NZ_DALZCD010000020.1:0-26063 GCF_031978025.1 Erwinia sp. | reverse complement strand
ACCAAATCGATATCACTGCGGCGATAGGCCAGCGCACCTTCGTCGGAGAGCGAAAGCTGATGCACGTCGTCTACCAGTTTGGTCAGCGTCGCGACCTCTCCCTGCAAAGAGATAATCGATTCTGGCGTCAGTTTGCGTACGCCGTCCTGAATGGCCTCCAGCTCGCCGCGCAGGATAGCCAGCGGAGTGCGCAGCTCGTGGGAAATATCCGCCATAAACGCGCGGCGCATTCGCTCATTTTTCTCCAGCGTGCTGGCCAGACGGTTAAAATCCTGGCCTAAACGGCCCAGCTCGTCGCGACTGTCCGCTTTGACGCGCGTGGCAAAATCTCCTGCAGCCAGATGGTGCGTACCTTCTACCAGTCTTTTCACCGGTGCGAGAAGACCGCGCGACAACATCCAGGTGACCAGAGCCGCCAACAGCATCGTCAAACCGACAATCATCCAGCTGGTGCGCCTCTGCTGCTGGTCGAAGTTAATGTCCGCGCTGCGGGTCAACCTTTCCGACGGCGAGCCGATCACCCAACCTACAATATGGCCGCTGCTGGTGGTAATACTGCGGCGGCTGCCTTCCGGTGGTACCGGCGCACGCGGTCCCATTAGCACGCGATACTGCTGATCGATAATCCAGAATTGCGTGCGCCAGCCGTGTGGCGGCAGTTGATTATTGGCATCCGGATTCTGCTCCAGCGAATGCAGGATTTGAAACACCAGCTTGTTGTTATGGCGCAGGAAGTCCCAGTTGCCGTGCTGCTCGTACTGATCGGCCAGCGCGTCGCTCAGCAGCCCCAGCCGCTGCTCGTTGCCCTTCTTGATGTAGTCGATAAAGCCGTGTTCAAAGCTCAGGCGGACGCCCCAGTGCATGGTAATCAGCACCAGCATACAGGTGGAAAAAATAGCGATAAACAGCTTGGCGGTAATGCCGGGACGTAACTTTGCCCACATTTAAGGTTCTCTCCTACGGCTTAACACCCCGTTTTTGGTGACGTCAGGCGGCACGTGGCGAAACACCAGCGCGGGTAGAATAATTACCGCCGCCATACAGATATAGGTGGAAATAAAGGCCTGATGTATCGGCTCGGGCGGCGATTGTTGAGCAAAAATGCCTAACAGCAGGCCGGCCAGCGTCACGCCCACGCTCATTGACAGCTGCATCACCATCGACAGCAGGCTGTTGCCGCTGCTGGCCAGATCGTCCGGTAAGTCCTTTAGCGTCAGCGTGTTCATCGCCGAAAAGCGAATGGCGTTAACCATGCCCTGCAGGAATAACACGACGGGCAGCAGCGCCTCCCAGCCGAGCAGCGCCGTCACCGGGAACAGCAGTACCACCAGTGCCAGGCCGAGGGTGGCACCAACCAGCACGTTACGGTAGCCGAAGCGGTTAACTATCTGCACCACGATGCGCTTCATGCCCATATTGCCCAGCACCATCGGGACCATCATCAGGCCCGCATGCAAAGGCGTATAACCCAGGCCAACCTGCAGAAAAATCGGCGTCATAAAAGGCAGCATCCCACTGCCGATCCGTCCGGTAAGACTGCCCAGCAGGCCAATTGAGTAAATGCGGTTATCGAACAGCTTCAGGCTAAACAGGGCCTGGTCATTGGCGCGAGCGTAAAGCAGGTAAGACAGCAAAGAAAAGACGCCTGCCAGGATAAATAAACAGAGCACCAGCGGCGAAAAACCGCTGCCGCGCGAGCCGTCAAGCGCCAGCGTCAGCGTAGCCATGCCTGCGGCCAGCAGCACGAAACCGCGAAAGTCAAAGCGGCGGCGCGGCAGGCGTAGGTCGGGTAGCAGCCGCCATGTTGCCACCGCACCCGCCAGGCCAACCGGCAGATTGAGCAGAAAGATCCAGTGCCAGCTGGCGTACTGCACCAGCACGCCGCCCAGCGCCGGCCCAAGCAGCGGTCCGATCTGGCCCGGCAGCGTTACAAAAGTCATCGCCGCCATATACTGTTGGCGCGGAACCAGCTTCATGACCGTCAGCCTGCCGACCGGCACCATCATCGCACCGCCGAGACCTTGCAGCACGCGCGAGGCGATTAGCTGGTCAAGCGTGGCGGAAAGCGCGCAAAACAGCGAACCCACGCTGAACAGCACAATGGCGCTGAAAAAAATATTACGCACGCCGAAGCGATCGGCCAGCCAGCCGCTGACCGGCAGCATGACCGCAACGGTCAGCACATAGGAAACCACCACCGAATGCATTTGCAGCGGATCCTGGTTCAGGCTATGGGCCATCGCGGGCAGCGCGGTATTAACGATAGTGGTGTCCAGCGCCTGCATAAAGAAGCCGAACGCCACAATCCACAGCTGCCAGCGCACGCGGGCCGGAAACGTATTCATCAGCTGATGGCGCCTGCTCGCCTGCGTGCGGCCGGTTTTCTGCGTAGCTTATCCATATATAAATAAACGACCGGCGTCGTGTAGAGCGTCAGCAGCTGGCTCATCACAAGGCCGCCGACGATGGTAATTCCCAGCGGCTGGCGCAGTTCCGCGCCGTCTCCCGTGGTCAGTACCAGCGGCAGCGCCCCCAGCAGCGCGGCCAGCGTGGTCATCATAATGGGTCGAAAACGCAGCAGGCTGGCCTGAAAAATAGCCTCACGCGCGCTCAGATTGCCGTTGCGTTGCGCATCCAGCGCAAAGTCGACCATCATGATGGCATTCTTCTTCACGATACCGATCAGCAGCAGGATACCGATTAACGCAATCAGGCTGAAAGGCGCACCAAACAGCTCCAACGCCAGTAGCGCGCCCACGCCTGCAGAGGGCAGGGTAGAAAGGATGGTCAGCGGATGCACATAGCTTTCATAAAGAATGCCCAGCACGATATAAACGGTAGCGATAGCGGCCAGGATCAGCCACAGCTGGTTGCTTTGCGTCTCCTCAAATATCTGCGCCGTACCGGCGAAACTTCCGCGCACGCTGGACGGCACGCCAAGCGTGGTCATACTGCGCTCGATAGCCTCAGACGCCTGAGAAAGCGAGACGCCTTCCGGCAGGTTAAACGATATTGTCGAAGCAGCAGAAAGACCTTCGTGGTTTACCGACAGCGGCGCGTTGGCGGGTTGCCACTTCGCAAAGCCGGAAAGTGGGATCGCCTTGCCATCGTTATTAATTACATACATCAAATCCAGCGAGCTGACATCCTGGGTGTAGCGCGGGTCGACCTCCATCACCACCTTGTACTGATTCAGTGGCTGATAGATGGTAGAAATCTGCCGCTGACCGAAGGCGTTATTCAACAGATTATTGGCGTCGGCGACGTTGAGACCCAGCTGTGCCATGCGGGTACGGTCGTAAATCAGCGCCATCTCGGCGCCTTTATCCTGCTGATCAGAGTTAACGTCTGCAAGTTCGGGCAGCTTAGAAAGGGCCTGGCGGATTTTTGGCTCCCAGCTGCGCAGATCGTCCAGATCGTCTGACAGCAGCGTGTACTGATAGCTTGCGTTGGACTCGCGTCCGCCCGCTCTTAAATCCTGTACCGCCATCAAAAACAGGCTTGCGCCCGGTTCCTTTGCCAGCTTGCCGCGTAGCCGCGCAATCACCGCCTGAGCACTGTCGCTGCGTTCACTAAGCGGCTTAAGCGAAATAAACATCGATCCGCTGTTGGTACGCGATCCACCGGTAAAGCCAACCACGCTTTCCACGGCCGGGTCGTCACGGACGATCTTCATAAAGTCTTCCAGCTTGCCGCGCATCGACTGAAAAGAGATGCTCTGGTCCGCCTGGATAAAACCCATCAGCCGACCGGTGTCCTGCTCGGGCATAAAGGTTTTCGGCACCACGACGTACAGGTACATGGTCAGGCCGATGGTGGCGATAAAGACCAGCAGCGTCCAGCGCGAGTGGTTCAGCACCCAGTTCAGCGAGCGGCCATAACCCTGTTGAATGCCCGTCAGTACGCGGCCAAAACCGCGCAGGCGAGGCTGCTCGCGGCGTGGACGCGCTTTCAGTAACCGGCCGCACATCATTGGCGTCAGGGTGACCGAAACCAGCAGCGAAATGATAATGGACACGGAAAGCGTCACGGCAAACTCGCGGAAAAAGCGGCCGATTAACCCGCCCAACAGCAGTAGCGGCAGGAACACCGCCACCAGTGACAGACTCATCGAAAGAACGGTAAAGCCCACCTCCCGCGTGCCCTGTAGCGCAGCCTGAATCGGTTTCATGCCTGCTTCCACGTGGCGGGAGATGTTTTCCAGCACCACGATGGCGTCATCCACCACAAACCCGGTTGCCACCGTCAGCGCCATCAATGACAAATTATTGAGGCTGAACCCGCAAAGATACATGGCGGCAAACGTGCCGATTAGCGACACCGGCACCGCGACGGCAGGGATAAGCGTGGCGCGGCCCGAGCGTAAAAATGCAAACACCACCAGGATCACCAGCCCGACCGAAATCACCAGCGACTGTTCCACTTCCGCCAGCGAGGCGCGAATAGTAGGCGAACGATCCTGAGCGACATCCAGCTGGATAGAGGCCGGAATGCTGTTACGCAGCTCCGGCACCGCCGCGCGTATACGGTCAACGGTATCGATAATATTGGCTTCAGGCAGCTTGCGAACCAGCAGCAGAATGGCCGGTTTGGCGTTGGCCATCCCGGCGTTGCGCACGTCCTGCACCGAGTCGGTCACGTTCGCCACATCCTGTAGCCGTACCGCCGCGCCGTTGCGGTAATGCACAATCAGCGGCTGATACTCGGCTGCCGTTTTCAGCTCGTCGTTCGTTTTTATCTGCCAGCGCTGGTGGCTGTCTTCAATGGCGCCTTGTGGCCTGCGCTGGTTGGCGTTGCTGATAGCCGTGCGCACCGCATCCAGCGACACCCCCTGGTTAAACAGCGCCTGAGGATTAAGATCCACACGTACGGCAGGAAGCGAACTGCCTCCTACCGAGACGTCGCCCACGCCTTCGATTTGCGCCAGCTTCTGTGCCAGCTGGGTGGAGGCGTAGTCATACAGATCCCCCTGTGACCACGCATCCGACGTCAGCGTCATGATCATAATCGGCGCGTCGGAAGGATTGATTTTGCGCCAGGTCGGGCGACTCGGCATCCCGGTTGGCAGCAGGCTTTGCGCCGCATTGATCGCTCCCTGCACGTCACGCGCTGCGCCGTTGATATCACGATCGTAATCAAAAACGAGAATGATGCGCGTGCTGCCCAACGAGCTGGTGGAGGTCATTTCGCTGACGCCCGCGATGCGGCCCAACGAACGCTCCAGCGGCGTTGCCACGGAAGAAGCCATGGTCTCTGGCGACGCGCCGGGCAGCGAGGCGGAGATCAACACCACCGGGAAATCGACCTGCGGCAGCGGCGCGACCGGCAGCAGACGAAAACTCAGTACGCCTGCCAGCGCGATAGCAATGGTCAACAGAATAGTGGCGACCGGACGATGAATAAACAGCGCAAAAAATTTCACTGCGCCTCCTGCGATGGCAGACGACGACGGGCAGCCTGCGCCAGGCGGTCGAACAGCAGATAGATGACCGGCGTGGTGAACAGCGTCAGCACCTGACTGACGATCAGACCGCCCACCATCGCCACGCCCAGCGGATGACGCAGCTCGGCACCGACGCCGGTACTTAGCATCAGCGGCAGCGCCCCCAGCAGGGCCGCCAGCGTGGTCATCAGGATCGGCCTGAAGCGCAGCAGACAGGCCTGATAAATGGCGTCATAAGGTGCCATGCCCTGTTCGCGCTCCGCTGCCAGTGCAAAGTCGATCATCATGATGGCGTTTTTCTTTACGATACCAATCAACAGGATAATGCCGATAATGGCTATCACATCGAGTTCATTGCCGCTGAGCATCAGCGCCAGCAGCGCGCCGACGCCCGCTGTCGGCAGCGTGGAGAGGATAGTAATCGGGTGGATAAAGCTTTCATAAAGCACGCCCAGCACGATATACATCGCCACCACGGCGGCCACGATCAGCCAGACGGTGCTGGAGAGCGCCGCCTGAAACGCCAGCGTGCTGCCCTGGAACTTCGTGACGATTTCGGCAGGCATCGCCATCGACTGCTCGGCCTGGGTAATGGCGTTAACCGCTTCCTCCAGTGAATAGCCGTCGCGGACGTTAAAGGAAAAGGTGGTCGACGGGAACTGATCCAAATGATTGATGCTTAACGCGCCGTGCCGTTGTTCAACGCTGGCGATGGCGCTGAGCGGAACGCTGCCGCCGTCGGTGCTGGTCAGGCGAACAGAATCCAGCGCGGCCAGCCCCGGCGTAGCAGAAATGTCGTTTTCCAGCACCACGCGGTACTGGCTGGCCTGGGTATAAATAGTGGAAATCAGCCGCTGGCCGAAAGCGTTATAAAGCGCGTTATCCACGTCCGCCATGCTGATACCCAGACGGCTGGCGTTATCGCGGTCCACCTTGATATAGGCTTCCAGCCCGCGATCCTGCCAGTCGCTGCTGACATCTTTCAGCTGCGGCAGTTTATTTAGCGCATTAGTCAGCTTAGGCACCCACAGGCTCAGGGAGTCCAGCGAGCCAGTTTGCAGCGTGAACTGGTATTGCGTGCGGCTTAGCTGGGTATCAATGGTGAGATCCTGTACCGGCTGAAGATAAAGACTGCTGCCGGGCACGGCGGCGACCGCCTGCTGCAAACGGTTAATGACGACAGGAATGCGATCTTCGCGTTCGTCCAGCGGTTTAAGGTTGATCTGCAACCGTCCGCTGTTGAGGGCCGGGTTGGTGCCGTCCACGCCTACAAACGAGGTCAGGCTCTGCACCGCCGGATCTTTCATGATAATCGAAGCGACCTGCTGCTGGCGCTGCGCCATGCTGGACCAGGAAACCGACTGCGGCGCCTGCAACGTCCCCTGAATAATGCCGTTGTCCTGTAAGGGGAAAAAGCCTTTCGGGATCGCTATCCACAGCAGCACCGTCACGGCCAGCGTGCCGAGCGCCACGCCCAGTGTCAGCCATTGATGGTCGAGCACGCGTCTGAGTAAACGACCATAGGCAGCGATAATACGATCGAACATCGCTTCGCTGGCGCGCGAAAAGCGGTTCTGCTTACGTAAAGATTCCACGCTGAGCATGCGCGCGCACATCATAGGCGTCAGCGTCAGCGACACCACGGCGGAGATCAGGATTGATACCGCCAGCGTAACGGCAAACTCGCGGAACAGCCTGCCGACGATATCGCCCATAAACAGCAGCGGGATCAGTACCGCTATCAGCGAGAAGGTCAGTGAGATAATGGTAAAACCAATCTCGCCTGCGCCTTTTAACGCGGCATCCAGCGGCTTTTCGCCTTTTTCGATATAGCGGGAGATGTTTTCAATCACCACGATGGCATCATCAACCACGAAGCCGGTGGCAATGGTCAACGCCATTAACGTCAGGTTATTGATGGAGAAGCCGAGGAAATAGATGACGGCAAAGGTGCCGACCAGCGACAGCGGTACCGCGACGGCCGGAATAATAGTTGCCGGCACGTTGCGCAGGAACAGATAGATGATCATGACCACCAGCGCGATGGCCAACATCAGCTCGAACTGTACGTCATTGACCGAGGCGCGGATATTGGTGGTACGGTCAGTCAATACCTTAACCTCTACCGACTTCGGCAGCGAAGCGGTCAGCGTGGGCAGCATCCGGCGAATACTGTCGGCGGTTGTGATGATATTCGCGCCCGGCTGGCGCTGAATATTAAGCACAATGGCCTGCTGGCGATTCGCCCAGGCGCCCAGCCAGCTGTTTTCTGCGCCCTGTTCCACGGTGGCCACATCGCGCAGGCGCACCGGCGCGCCGTTCTGCCAGCTGATAATCAGCTGCCGATAATCTTCTGCCGATTTCATCTGGTCGTTGGCGGAAAGCGTAATTGAGCGATCCGGGCCGTCCAGGCTACCTTTAGCGGAGTTCACGTTAGCGCTACTGATAGCGGTCCGCACTTTTTCGCTGGTCAGCCCAAGCGAGGCGAGCGCCTGCGCGTTGAGTTTTACCCGAACGGCAGGCCGCTGGCCGCCCGCAAGCGTCACCAGGCCTACGCCGGAAACCTGCGAGATTTTTTGTGCCACGCGCGTTTCCACCATATCCTGCACCTGAGTCATTGGCAGACTGGTGGTGGTAACGGCCAGGGTCATAATCGGCGGATCGGCAGGGTTTACCTTGCTGTAAACCGGCGGATTGGGCAGGTCGGACGGCAGAAGATTGGTCGCGGCGTTGATGGCCGCCTGCACTTCCTGCTCGGCCACGTCCAGCGGCAGCGTTAGCTGAAACTGGAGCGTGATCACCGACGCGCCGCCAGAACTTTGCGAAGCCATCTGCTTTAAGCCCGACATCTGACCAAACTGACGTTCCAGCGGGGCGGTCACGGCCGAGGTCATCACGTCCGGGCTGGCGCCTGGATAGAGCGTCACCACCTGGATCGTAGGATAGTCGACCTCCGGCAGCGCCGAAACGGGCAGGGAGCGATAGCCAAGGATCCCGGCCAGCAGAATGGCGACCATCAGCAGCGTGGTGGCCACCGGCCGCATAATAAACTGACGGGAAGGGCCGCCGCCAGGATTGGAAGGCATCACCTGCATTACTGGCGAGCTCCTTTAGCGGGCGGCGTACTGCTGTCCGGCAGCGGCGTGGACTGCGGCGCTACCACTTCCACCGTGGCGCCTTCCGTCAGGCGATCGATGCCGTCGGTCACGACTTTTTCGCCTTCATCCAGCCCGGCATCCACAATCGCTTTCTCGCTGTCCTGCACGCTAACGGTAACGGTTTTTTTGCTGACCTTGCTGTCGCTATTGACTACCCAGACAAAATGCCCTTCGTTACCCATTTGCAGCGCCGCTACCGGGATAACAATGGCGTCGTGTAGCGTAGTGACCTGCAAGCGCGCATTAACAAACTGATTAGGGAAAAGGCGGTCGTCCTGATTGCCGAACTGCGCTTTGACTTTAATCGTACCGGTAGTGACATCGATCTGATTATCCATGCTCAGCAGCGAACCGGTCGCAAGCCGGATTTTGTTGCTGCGATCCCAGGCTTCCACCAGCACCGGCTGTCCGGTTTTCTGGGCGGCCAGCAGGGTTTCGATCTGGTTTTCCGGCAGGCTGAATACCAGCTCAACCGGATGCGTTTGGGTGATCACTACGAGACCGTTAGTATCACCGCTGCTGACATAGTTGCCGATATCAACCTGACGCAGTCCGACGCGGCCTGAAATAGGGGAGGTGATGCGGCTGTAGGTCAGGTTCAGCTGTGCACTGGCAACGTTGCCCTCGTCCGCCTTAATTGTGCCTAACGTTTCGCTGACCAGCGCCCGCTGCGTATCCAGCTCCTGCTGCGACACCAGGTTCGTTTTCACCAGTTTTTCCAAACGCGCCAGATCCCGGCGGGCATTGGCAAGCGTGGCCTGATCCTTTGCCAGCTGGCCCTGCGCCTGAGTCAGTACAACCTGGAACGGACGCGGATCGATTTCCGCCAGCAGCTGGCCCGCCTTAACTTCCTGACCTTCAGTAAAGTGGAGCGCCATCAGATCGCCGTCAACGCGGCTGCGTAGCGTCACGGTATTGGCGGCGGCCACGGTGCCCAGCCCGGTCAGATATTGCGGTACGCTCTGACGCACGGCAGCGGCAGCCTGTACTGGCGCGAGCGGGCCGCCTGCGCCTTTACGGCCGCCACCGGACGAATGCTCAGTTTTTTTTGCCGGCTCACCGTGGCTGTGCCATGCGTAAAGTCCACCCGCAGCAATAGCCGCGAGCACCAGAAAAATCATTCCAAAACGGCGCCGGGTGTTCATCCTGTTATTAGCTCTCCAAAAGCAAAAGGTCGCGTCAGTAAAAAGTGCCTGCTGAACGGGAAGCCTGTTTGCTTTTCCTCGTCCGGCGGGGCCTGGAGACGCTTAATATTTCAATTTTAACGGATTTATCAATTATAAAAATGAAGGAATTAAGAATAACCGTTCAGCAAGTGTAAGTATTCCTACATCAGACTGCCTGTACCGTTAATCAACAAACGGTCAGCCAGGATGTTTGCTACGCTAATAGTCACGCAAGAAACCCTTTCAGTACAGGAGTATAAAGATGATTAAAACGCATCGTGAGCTGGGTCGTACCACTATTCAGGTGCCCGCGCTGACTTTTGGCGGCAACGTTTTTGGTTGGACTGTTGATGAACAAACGTCCTTTTCGCTGTTAGACGCGCTGGTCGAGAAAGGCCTTTTCTTTATCGATACCGCTGACTGCTATTCACGCTGGGCACCGGGCAACAAAGGCGGCGAGTCTGAAACCATCCTCGGCAAGTGGCTGAAGAAAAGCGGCAAGCGCAACCAAATTGTGTTGGCAACCAAAGTCGGCATGGAGATGGGCGAAGGCCAGAGCGGGCTGTCACCAACTTATATTCGCCAGGCGGTAGAGGCCTCGCTAAGCCGTCTGCAAACCGACTATATCGATCTTTATCAGGCACACCGTGACGACAGCGATACGCCTTTGCAGGAGACGCTGGCCACCTTCGACGCGCTGATTAAAGAAGGCAAAGTGCGCGCGATCGGCGCCTCTAACTACAGTGCACAAAGGCTGACCGAAGCGCTGAACATCAGCAAAGAACAGGGGCTGGCCCGCTATGAAACGCTACAGCCGGAATACAATCTTTACGATCGTCAGGGTTACGAAAGCGGTCTGGAGCAGGTAGCGCGTGAAAACGGCCTGGGCGTGATCAACTACTATTCGCTGGCCAGCGGCTTTTTAAGCGGAAAATATCGCAGCAAGGCTGACGCGGGCAAAAGCCAGCGGGGCGAAGGCGTGGTCGAAAAGTACTTAAACGATCGTGGTCTGCGCATCCTGAAAGCGTTAGATGAGGTGGCGGAAGAGCATCAGGCCACGCCAACGCAGGTTGCGCTGGCATGGCAGATTGCCCGTCCGGGGATTACCGCACCGATTGTCAGCGCAACCTCGCTGACCCAGCTGGAAGAACTGAGCAAAGCTGCCGCGCTGCAGCTCAGCGAGCAAGCGGTACGCAAGCTTACTGACGCAAGCAGCTATTAATTAGCGGAACAGAACCTGTGCCCAGCGCGCCAGCCCGGCGGTGACGGAACCGAAGTCATCGCCGCTGGCAAGCGGGATATCTGGCAGCTGTTTTTGCAGCGCTTCGCGCAGCACCGGCGAGCGGGCGCTGCCTCCCGTCAGATAGATGACGTCTGGCCGGGTGCCGCTTCCGTCCAGCGCCAGCTTCACCTGCTCCTGAATGCGTTCCAGCGGCTGCGCGATAGCGGTTTTTAGCGCGTCGACGCTGATGTCAGTCGCCAGTGCGTGTTCAATAAAGTCCAGCGTCGAGGTGGTTAAAGGGCGGTCAGAAAGCGCAATTTTGCTCTCTTCCGCTGCACGAACCAGGCGATAGCCCAGACGCTGCTGCCAGACTTTCAGCAGGCGCTGGACTTTTTCAGGCTCACGCGCGTCGCGGATCAGATCCTGCAGCTGCTTGCGGCTGGCCGTCGCGTAAAAGTCGCTCTGCGCCGGCACATCGTTAATAGCGATAGCGTTCCACCACGGCAGCGCAGGCAGCGCGATCCCTTTATGCGTCTGTCCGCCACTGCCCAGCAGCGGCATCAGCTCTTTGAAGGCCAGCATAATATCCAGATCGTTTCCGCCAACGCGGCAGCCACTGTGGCCGAGCAGACTCTCCTGGCGTTCAGCCTTATCGTGCCATTGCGGGCCCATCAGCAGAACCGAACAGTCAGTGGTACCGCCGCCGATATCCACGATCAGCACGCGCGTCTCTTTTTTTAGCGTCGCCTCAAATTCCAGACCGGCCGCTACCGGCTCGAACTGAAACTCTACTTCTTTAAAACCGGCACGGCTGGCGGCGCGTGCCAAAATGCCCTGCGCCTGACGGTTAGCTTCTTCACCGCCCAGTCCCTGGAAGTTGACCGGACGGCCTATTACCGCCTGGGTAATGCTTTCATTCACCTGTGCTTCGGCCTGCTGACGGATATGCAGCATCATCGCGCACACCAGGTCCTCAAAGAAGGCAACCTGCTGCGGTTTCAGGCCGTTCGCGCCCAGGAAGGATTTCGGCGATTTAACGAACCAGGTATCTTCCGGTTCGGCCATATACTGCGCCAGCGAAGCCAGGCCAAACTGTACGCTGGCAGGCGTGACCTCGATGTCTTCTTCGCGGTTTAGCGCGAGGGCACGCCGTAAAATCGCCTGATTTTCGGCTTCTGGTGTCGGCACCTGATGATGGCGAAACAGCCATTCGCTGACCGTATCGCGCGTAGGGGCGCAGAGCATTGAGGGTAACAGGCTGGAACCATTTTCCAGCGGCAGCAGCGCGGGCACGCCTTCTTTCATAATGGCTACCGAGCAGTTTGCCGTCCCGTAATCAAAGCCGATAAACATTCCTTCCCTCCGCTAATAAAAAAAGGGGGCGACTTTAGCCCAGGGACGCCAGGAGAGCAAGCATTCTGCGTCTTTTCATGCGGACAAAGGGTGAAAGATGAGGCCTGACCTGACCGGACTTTTTAGCCGCCAGATCGCCGGGGACAGAGGCCAAAGGCTGGCGTCGTTTTTTGAAAAAAAAGGCAACAAGGGCGAGGGCTTTCAACCAGCTGATAAAAATGGCCGGTTATTAGACAAGGACATACGGTTTACCGGTACTTTACGCTTTCCGGGCGCCGTAGAAGAAAAAGGCGTTGCCCGATGTGGAAGTGGCGCGGGTTGACGAGCGGGTGTTTTCTTTACATATTGCGTGGCAATCTTTCCATGGGCGTCTGATAAAACTGAGTGAATCGCTATTCATCGTTGACTACGAGCCGGTCTGGTCGCTGGCACGTGGCAGAATCTGCGCATTTTCCCGTTGAGACATCACCGGTTTCAGCGTGTCCAACAGCTTTGCTTCATAAACGGAAAACTGACCACGGCCGTTGTGCTTGGCGTTGTAGCAGGCCAGATCGGCCTGGGCCATCACATCGCTGGCATGGGCATTGTCCTTGCTGAGCTGCGTAAGGCCCGCGCTGGCCCCGATGCGGTACAGCTGACCTTCCCACAGGAAAGGGTAGTGATTAACCGCCGCGACCAGACGCTCCGCGAGGTCTCGCGCTTCGTCAGGCAGGCAGTCAGGCAAGAGAGCACCAAACTCATCGCCACCCAGACGGGCCAGGAAATCGCCCCCGCGTAAATGCTGTTTCATCTGGCCAGATATTTCCCGCAGCAGCGCATCGCCGGCAGCATGACCGGCGTTGTCGTTTACTGCCTTAAAGCGATCCAGATCGATAAAGATTAGCGTGTGCAGACGCTGCTGCTGGCACGCGCTGTGTAGCAGCTGTTTCAGCCGCTGCTCAAAGCTGACGCGGTTAGGCAGTCGGGTCAGCATATCGTGTGAAGCGCCGTAGCTTAGCCGCCGCATCATCTCCCGCGATTCACTGACGTCCTGAATAACCATTACGCTGCCAATATAGTCACCTTCCAGCGTTTTCAGCGGCGTAATGCTGTATTGAATATCAAAACATTCGCCGGAACGATTATGCAGCATCAGCTCCTCATCCAGTTCGGGCACCGATTTACTGTGCGGCAGCTCGCATGACAGCAGGTTTTCCATTTTCGGACCGTCACTACCGTGGGTGATGCGCAGCAGATCGCTGAGCGGTTTTCCGGCCGCTTCTTCCTGCGTCCAGCCGCTCATCACTTCCGCGACCGGATTCATAAACGTTACGCACATCTCTTCATCCGTGCTGATGACCGCTTCGCCGATTGCATCCAGGGTAATGTGCATGCGCTCTTTTTCCTGGTAGAGCGCATCGGTCAGCTGACGCATCGTGGTGACGTCCTGATTGATGCCGAGCATTCTTTCGACCTGGCCATCATCACCAAAAACCAGCTTTGACTGACTGTGAATAAAGCGGATGCCTTCATTTGTGGCGATACGGAAGACGATATCTACCGGCAGGGAGTGCTTGATGCCCCGATCAAAAGCGTCGATAGCCATTTGGCGATCGGCAGGCAGCAGGCTGTTAACCCAGGTCAGATAGGTTGCCTGACCCTCCTCATTTAATCCGTAAAGCTGGAACATCCGTTTGTCCCAGGCCATTTTGCCGGTCTGCAGGTTCAGATCCCAGACGCCGATCCCTCCTGCTTCATTAGCCAGCGTAATACGCTGCATCAGACGGCGGTTGGCCGCTTCGGTCTTCTTAAGGTCAGAGATATCTTCAACCTGAGAAATAAAATAGAGCGGTCGCCGCTCGCTGTCGAGCACCAGCGATGCCGCCAACAGCGCCCATACGACGCGCCCGTCCTTATGCAGATAACGTTTTTCGTGGCTGTAGGTTTCTATCTTGCCTGCCAACAGGTCCTGGCGTTTGCTTTCGTCAATCGTCAGATCGTCGGGGTGGGTGAGCGTTTGAAAATTCATCGTGACCAGCTCCGCTCGGGTGTAGCCAAGCAGGCGACAGAGTGATTGATTAACCTGTAAAAAGCGGCCTTCTGGCGACACTAGCGCCATGCCGATAACGGAATACTCCATCGCATGACGAAACCTGGCCTCGCTCTGGGAAATGAGCTTCTTTTCTTCCTGGAACGAGTGCATCACCTGCGCCATGATATGGCTGGGCACGATCGCCAGTAAAAACGGTAGCCAGGGCGCATTGTTCACGACAGAAACCGCGTTGGTATACTGCACCAGCTGGTTTAGTGCCAGCAACAGGCTCATCATCAGTAGCGTGGCGAAGAAAACAATAAAGGCCGACAGCCGCGGCAGGCGGACAGCGCTGTAAAAAAGCACGACCATCACAAAGGTAAAAGACCACGGCAGATAGCGTAACGCGCAGTAGCTCAGCGCCAGCGTGACAACCAGCGTCAGTAACGTTTCAACCAGCGTGGAGCGTTGAAAAGATTTTCGTAGCTCTTCGGGCCGCCACAGCAGGCAAATCGGGCCGAGCGCCAGCATGCCAATGGTTTCCGAAATCGCCCAGGTGGTAAAAAAATGAAAGCTGTTGCGGCCGGTCAAGCTCATCGACCAACAAGCGAACAGCGCGCCTGCCAGGGGCGTAAAAATGCCTACCGCCACCACCATTTTGCTCCAACCGAGCAGCGAGTCCAGCGGCGCCTCTTTATCTAACAGCCTGCGCAACAGCGCACCGCCCAGCAATGCCTGAAACAAATTAATGAGTGGAAACATCCACGTTTCGGTAGCCGCGCTCACTATCAAAACGTTAGCGGCTACGATGCCCAACATACAGCCGCCCAGCAGCACCGGCAGCCTGCGTGCCGGATAGTGAAAAACCAGAAAAGTCATCAGGGCAGTGGGAAGCCACAGCGAAGAGATATGAATGCTGACCTTAATCAGTTCCAGACAGAATGACGTCAGAACAAAGGAAAGCACGCCAAACAGCGCTCCCCTGAGCCAGAGGGAAGGGGAGCGGTCAGCGGGAAAAAACGTATCAGTTGTCATAAAAATCCAGCGAGGCAACGGAGACAGGTCAGCTCGAACCCGGTAACTTAAGGCATGCTAACACAATCATTTTTGAATGCCTGCGCTAATTCAAAAGATCGCTTTATTCGGCTGATTGACCGCTGAGCGCCGCTGGCAGACAGGGAATTACTGACGAAGCTTCAGCAAATCAGCACGTGTCCAGGGATGATCGATGCCGGCAATCTGCACGGAAAGGCGCTGTAAAAATTGTTGCGTGGTAGCAAGACGACCGTGGCTCAGCAACAGCAGAGGCAGCAGCAATGCAATGCAGAATTGCGGCGTGGAAAAGCCTTTTACGGTTGAACGCCGTTGGCTAACCAGAAAAGCCGTACTGAGGGTAAAGCCAAGTATCAGACCGGTAATGACTTCGCTGGTGGAATGATAGCTGAGCAGCAGGCGCGAGATGCCCACCAGCAGCGGGATCAAATAGCCGATGCCAACGGCGAACATACGGCCGTTATCCGACAGGCGTCCGCTAAGCAGCCAGAGCATCACGGGCCACAGAGTTGCTGACATGGCGGTATGGCCGCTAAAGCCGGTGAAGTTAAAATGCGCGCTGCCGAGGCCGAAGCCCATAAAAGCGATTTTAGAAAGGCTGACCACGGCCCCGGCGGTGCAGAACGCCAGCGCCCAATACACTACTGCGCGCCGATCGCTGTTCTTCCAGCCGATCAGCCCGGCCATCACGATAGCGGTAGGAATAAGCAACATGCTGTCGCCAAAATAGGTCAAAAAATGCAATGTACGCCAGTACACGGTGTTTCCTTATTATGCTGTGTTAGCCCGGTTCGTCGTCGCAACGGCGTAAGATTGTCTGCCTGCAATGGCCGGGCCGAAATTGTGAATCTGACAGCCAACAGTTTAGCGAGAGCGCTACCAGAGGTATAACGGGAAAGTCTTAAAAGCCTTCCGCGGGTTTTTTCTGGCATCAACACCCCGAAATCCCTATAATTATGCGCGAATTCATCCTCTCCATCTGTCTCAGACACAAATCAGGTCTTTAATTTATGACTGACAAGTCGCATCAGTGCGTCATCGTAGGTATCGCCGGCGCATCTGCCTCGGGAAAAAGTCTTATCGCCAGTACGCTTTATCGTGAAGTCCGCGATCGGGTTGGTGATGAAAATATTGGTGTTATCCCTGAGGATGCTTATTACAAAGACCAAAGCCACCTGACCATGGATGAACGGGTTAAAACGAACTATGACCATCCCAGCGCGATGGATCATAATTTACTGCTGCAGCATCTACAGATGCTGAAAGCGGGAGAAGCAATCGACCTGCCGGTTTACAGCTATGTTGAACATACCCGTACCGCGCAGACGATTGAGCTGAAACCGAAGAAAGTCATTATTCTGGAAGGGATCCTGCTGCTGACGGACGCGCGGCTGCGTGCCGAAATGAACTTTTCGATCTTCGTGGATACGCCGCTGGATATCTGTCTGATGCGCCGCATGAAGCGTGACGTCAACGAACGAGGCCGTTCGATGGACTCCGTGATGGCTCAGTATCAGAAAACCGTACGGCCGATGTTCCTGCAGTTTATCGAACCCTCCAAACAGTACGCTGACATTATCGTGCCTCGCGGCGGTAAAAACCGCATCGCGATCGATATCTTGAAAGCGAAGATCAATCAGTTCTTCGAGTAAATCTGACCCGGCACCCTCCTGGGATGGCCGGGTAGTCCGTGCAGGGAGCGCCCATGCTCCCGCCGCTCAGCCTGTTATTAATTAGGGAGTATCCGCCCATGCGTTTATGCGACCGCGATATAGAAGCCTGGCTCGACAATGGCCAGCTTGACATCTCGCCACGCCCGCCGGTAGAGCGTATTAACGGCGCAACCGTTGATGTCCGCCTCGGCAATCAGTTCCGTACTTTTCGTGGCCATACCGCCGCCTTTATCGATCTCAGCGGCCCCAAGGACGAGGTCAGCGCGGCGCTTGACCGCGTGATGAGCGATGAAATCGTACTGCCGGAAGGCGAGGCTTTCTTTTTACATCCTGGCGAACTGGCGCTGGCGGTCACGCTGGAATCGGTCACTATCCCGGATAACCTGGTAGGCTGGCTGGACGGGCGTTCCTCCCTGGCCCGGCTGGGACTGATGGTGCATGTGACCGCGCATCGTATCGACCCGGGATGGCAGGGACGTATCGTGCTGGAGTTCTATAATTCTGGTAAGCTGCCGCTGGCGTTAAGGCCGGGGATGCTGATTGGCGCGCTGAGTTTTGAACCACTTTCCGCGCCAGCGGCCCGGCCTTATAACCGCCGTCAGGATGCCAAATATAAAGGGCAGCAGGGCGCGGATGCCAGCCGTATCGATAAAGACCAGGACGGCGTATAGCGGCGGGGCAGGGCTTGCCCTTGCGGCCCGCAGCGCGCGTCGAAAGAAGTGGAAGCTATAAGGGGAAGGCATGAAAAGGTTTATCACCACGCTGGCCATTTTGCTGGTGGTCATCGTGGCCGGCATGACGGCGCTGGTTTTACTGGTCAATCCTAACGATTTTCGTGCCTATATGGCAAAAGAGGTTGAACAGCGCAGCGGCTATCAGCTGGTGTTGAACGGCGACCTGCGCTGGCACGTTTGGCCGCAGCTCAGCATTCTTTCCGGCCCCATGAGCCTGACCGCCCCCGGCGCTCAGCAACCTTTTGTCAGCGCCAGCAATATGCGGCTTGACGTTAAGCTCCTTCCTTTGCTCTCTCATCAGCTGGCGGTTAAGCAGGTTTTGCTGAAAGAGGCGGTGATCCGTCTGACGCCTGACAGCGCAGCGCAGCGTCCGGCCAATGCGCCGCAGGGACCGGACGATGCCGCGCCACCGACCCCGCTGACCCAGCGGTGGACCTTCGATATTGACAACTTGCAGGTTGCCGACAGCCTGATAATCTGGCAACAGGGAAACGGTGAACAGCTTAACGTTCGCGATCTCAATCTGCAGCTGTCGCAGAATGCCCAGCGCTACGCTCATATCGAATTAGGGAGTCGTGTCAGCCGCGATCAGCGCGAACTCTTGTTGAAGCTGAATGCAGATGTGGATCTCAGTCGCTATCCACAGCACCTGGCCGCAACAGTGAACCAGCTGGATTATCAGCTTAGCGGCGCTGACTTACCGCGCGAGGGCGTCAAAGGGCAGGCGAGCCTGCAGGCGGAGTGGCGCGACAACGACGCTTTCAGTTTGAAGAACCTCGCGCTCAGCCTCAACGACAGTCAGCTCAGCGGCAGCGCCAGCGGCACTCTGGGTAACCGTCCGCAAATTGCGCTGGATCTGCATTCTCCCGCTCTGAATCTGGATCCGCTGTTGGGACTGGAAACCCATATCAGCAGTGACGGCCAGCGTATTCAGGCCCAGCGCGGCGGGCCTGCGCCGGTGATTGCCCAACCAGAACAGGACAATGCCGGTTCGCTGTTTAACCAGATGGACGGGCAGCTGGCGCTGACGGTAGATAACCTTAACTGGCGCGGGCTGACCTTCAATGGGGTTACGCTACAGGGCAGCAGCAATAACGGGCTGGTCACGCTGGCAGCACTGACCGGCAAAATCGGCAACGGGCAGTTTTCCCTGCCGGGTAGCGTCGATTTCCGCCATACCCGGACGCAGATTGCCCTGACACCTTCGCTACAGAATATTGCCGTGGCGCCGCTGCTTAAAGCATTTGAGCTGCCGGCTTCGCTGAATGGCGATCTGACGCTGAATGGCAACTTCAGCGGCAGCGGGCTGAGCGTGCCTGATTTTAAACGGGCCTGGCAAGGCAGTGCTGAAATCAGTCTGGACAATGCCCTGATGGCCGGGTTGAACTTTCAGCGGATGATCCAGCGCGCCGTGGAACGCAGCAGCAGCCGTGTTCACGCTGCCGCCGGGCCTGAGAATGATTTCCAACACATTACGGGCAAAATGACGCTGCAAAAAGGCCTGCTTGCTTTTGTCGATCTGAATGGACGTGCCTCCATGCTTAATTACAGCGGGCAGGGCACCGTAAACATGGCCGATAAACAGGCAGACATGAATTTTGGCGTGACGGTGACGCAAGGATGGCAGGGCGACAGTGAACTGATTGGGCGGCTACAGCAGACGCCGGTACCGTTAAGAATTTATGGCCCCTGGGATGGCCTGAACTATTCACTGCAAATCGACCAGGTGCTGCGTCAGCAACTGCAGGATGAAGCGAAGAAGCGCCTCAAAGCGTGGTCGGAGCAAAATCCTGAAAGCGGCAAGAGCAGCTCGGTACAGAAACTGATTAAAGACCTCTGAGCGGGTGCGCTGATAAAGCGGGATTGCTTTATCAGCGCCATCCTTACCAGTCTTCTTCTTCCATCACTAAAGGAATAATTTGTACCTTCTGTACGCGGTGGCTTTCCACTTTAAGCGTACGAAACAGACAGTCATTAATCTGAATCTCTTCGCCTTCCTGCGGCACTCGCTGCATATGTTCCATCAGCAGACCCGCCAGCGTGTGATACTCTCTTTTCTCATCCAGCGGCAGCGGCACATACATCACCAGGTCATCCAGCGGCATGTGGCCGTTAGCCGTCCAGCTACCGTCTGCGTTTTGCTGGATATCATAACGGGGATCGATAGCTTCGCCCTCGTTAGGCAAATTACCCGCGATGGTTTCCATTACGTCGCTGAGCGTGACCACGCCCTCTACCGAACCAAACTCATCCACTACAAAAGCGAAGTGCGTGCGCGCATTGCGAAACTGCTCCAGCGCCGGTAGCAGCGATAGCTGCTCCGGGAAGACTAACGGCTGGCGGATCAGCGCACGAATATCCAGACTATCGCCGTGCAGCGCCTGCTTCAGCAGGTCGATAACGTGCACCACGCCCAGCGGATCTTCACTGTTTTCCGTTACTACCAGCCGCGTATGCTGGTTCTGGTCGAGCATGGCCATAATGGCAGCCGGTGACTCACTGAGGTCTACGGAAGCGATATCCTGACGAGAGGTCATGATGCTGCTGACCGTGCGCTGCCCCATACCGAGCACGCGGGCAATCATCATGCGCTCTTGCTTATTAAAGATCGCCTGATCGCTGCCATCAGCGACCAGCGAAGAGGTTTCTGCATCCAGCTCTGCCTGTTCATGGCTGCCCCGCAACAGGCGCAGCACCGCTTCGGCGGTACGTTTGCGCAGAGGCGCTTTGGAAGAGAGGAAACGGCGGCGGTTAAAATGCGCCAGCTGATTAAGCGCTTCAATAATGACTGAAAAGCCGATTGCCGCGTAAAGGTAACCTTTAGGAATATGATAGCCAAAGCCGTCCGCCACCAGGCTGAAACCGATCATTAGCAGGAAGCTAAGGCAGAGAATAACGATGGTTGGGTGTTGATTAACGAAACGAGTCAGCGGCTTGCTGGCCAGTAACATTAAGCAAATTGCGATAATAACGGCCGCCATCATAACGGCCAGATGGTCCACCATCCCGACGGCCGTGATCACAGAATCCAGGGAAAAGACCGCATCCAGCACCACAATTTGCGCCACAACAGGCCAGAATTTAGCCCCACGCTTTTGTGGATTTTCATCTTCGTCTTTGCCTTCCAGCCGTTCGTTCAACTCCACGGTGGCTTTAAACAGAAGAAATACGCCGCCCAGCAGCATAATTAAATCGCGCGCGCTAAACGCATGCCCGCTGACCGAGAAGAGGGCAGAGGTGAGTGAAGAGAGCCAGGAGATAGAAGCCAGCAACAGCAGACGCATAATCAGCGCCAGCAACAGGCCCGTTACGCGGGCGCGGTCGCGCTGCGCGGGCGGCAGCTTTTCCGCCAGGATAGCGATGAAGACAAGATTATCAATGCCCAGCACCAGTTCCAGCACGATCAGGGTGACAAGGCCAGCCCAGATTGACGGATCGACGATCCATTCAAACATCAGAAGTTCACTCATACAGATTAAGGAAATGCCATGATGATAGTGAACGTCGGCTGATTCAACAAATAATCCCCTGAAAGGCATCACCCGGTCGATAAACAGCCGAATAAATCGCCACCGATTGCTGGAATTTCCCCACGCAAAAATTGCCGTCTGATTAAAAGGTTTTCAGGAATATTCGCATAGGTCTGCCCGTTGAAATAAGGGATACTTAAGAAATGAAGTAAAGTCGGACAGGAATATTCCGACTGCGGTAGTAAAGCTAATCCGAATTTATCGTGAGGATATAGAGGCAAGGTATGGTTTAGCATGGCGCTAGAGGTAGTCTTAATCCTAAAAGCGCCCATGGGCAGCGGCAGACTCTTGTAAACAGGCCAGTAATAACTAGTATAGCGATGTGTTAGTAAATGGCTGCGTTAATGTAGCAATTAGCACGGCCGCGTCTTGACGTTCTTTTTTATGTTCGGGTTTATGAAGACGCGTCTTTCTGTGCCTTTAGATGGCAGGATAAAACCAACACTTCAGGACAAAATACAGCGCATTGGCAGCTACAAGCCAGGGGCGGTAGCGTGTCCGGAACGGTGAAAGAACAGCGCCTTTTGGCGATAAAACCACCGTAAATGTTGATTTTACATGTCATTCTCTGATTGTACTGCCAGTTACCATGAGCTTTTACACACTTTCTGAATACGTCTCCTGTGTAATAAATAGCGTGTCTTAAGGATACGCAATCCTAAGCGGTGGGAATTATTAAATCACAGGCTTTTGAAGAAAAAATAAGAGTTAATTATGCGCGATATACAATTTACATTTAAAGGACTGTTAATAAAAATATCACTGGCACTTTCAGATCTTATTTTCTTTAACGCCTCTTTGTTTATTGCAGTTCTGTTGATGAAGGCTTTTCCAAACAGTTTTCTGGAAAATATGTCAGAGCAGGATCTGCAATTAAAAATTAGCACACACATTATCCTCTCTGTGATTTGTATTGGCTGGTTCTGGGTTCGCCTGCGCCACTATACCTATCGCAAGCCGTTCTGGTTTGAGTTAAAAGAAGTCTTCCGTAGCGTGTTGATCTTCTCCGTTATCGACCTGTCGATTACGGCGCTGTCAAAATGGGAAATGTCTCGCTGGGTGTGGGTAATAACCTGGCTGCTGGCGCTGATCCTTATTCCTGTTGGTCGCGCTATCGTTAAGCGTGTACTGAACCGTAACGGACTGTGGAAAAGACAATCCATTATTATCGGCAGCGGTAAAAATGCGGAAGAAGCTTATCTGGCGCTGCAAAGCGAAGAGGTAATGGGTTTTGACGTGGTGGCTTTCTACGATGTGGATGGCACTACGCCGGCACCTGCGCTGTTCGGCATTCCGGTTATCCGTGATGAAACGTCGCTCTGGCAGCTGGTTAACAGCGAAACGCAATTTATTGTCGCCGTGGAATTTGAACAGAGTCAGTATCGCGATCTCTGGCTGAAAAACCTGGCAAAACATAATTGCCGTTCCGTCTCCGTTATTCCTTCACTGCGTGGCGTTCCGCTATACGGGACTGATATGGCTTATATCTTTAGCCATGAAGTTATGATCCTGCGGGTCAGCAATAATTTGGCGAAGCGCACCTCGCGTTTCCTTAAGCGCACCTTCGATATTGTTGGCGCTTTAAGTATTATCACCATGCTGATGCCTGCACTGGCATTCCTCATCTTTATGGTCGCTCGCGATGGCGGGAACCCTATTTATGGCCACGAGCGGGTAGGGCGCAACGGACGCAAGTTTAAATGCCTTAAGTTCCGCTCAATGGTGGTGAATTCCAAAGAAGTGCTGGAAGAAGTACTGCGCACCGATCCTGTGGCTCGTGCGGAATGGGATAAAGACTTCAAGCTGAAGAACGATCCGCGCATTACCCGCATCGGTCACTTTATTCGTAAAACCAGCCTTGATGAGCTGCCACAGCTGTGGAACGTCGTCCGCGGCGAGATGAGCCTGGTTGGTCCGCGTCCGGTGATCGAGGATGAACTTGAGCGCTATGCAGGCGACGTTGATTACTACTTTATGGCTAAACCCGGTATGACAGGTTTGTGGCAGGTTAGCGGTCGTAACGATGTCGATTACGAAACTCGCGTTTATTTTGACTCCTGGTACGTAAAAAACTGGTCATTATGGAACGATATCGCCATCCTGTTCAAAACCATCGGGGTGGTGCTTAAGCGCGACGGCGCCTATTAATTTGAGCTTTCGACGCGCTCTTCGGGGCGCGTCGCTGTTATAGCGTAGTTTGACTGTAACCGTCATGGACTTACGCGCTCACCACTTTCTTTGTTAAGCGTCGGTCACAGCGAGCCGGCAAGGCATTAAAAAAGGATAGGGATCGGACGAGAATGACTGACAGTTACAGCGATTGACACGCTTATTTTTACTTTTGCATGACGCTACACAGCGGCGGATCCGCCACTATCAATCAAATTACTGATAGCGATGAAACAGATGATTACAATCAAAACGAAGTTATTACCCTTGTTGATTTCGGCTACCCTCCTTGCAGGATGTACGGTAGTGCCGGGTTCAAAGCTTTCTACCAGCGGAAAAGATGTCATTAAGCAGCAGGACAACGATTTTGACATTGATAAATACGTCAATGTCTTCCCGATGACCCCAAGCCTGGTCGATCGTATGCGCCCAACGCCCGTTGTGGCCCGGCCTAATGCCCAGTTGCAAAATGAACTGCAAAACTATGAGTACCGTATCGGCGTCGGCGACGTGCTGACCGTGATCGTCTGGGACCACCCGGAACTGACCACGCCAGCAGGTCAGTACCGTAGCGCCAGCGACACCGGTAACTGGGTACACTCAGACGGCACCATATTTTACCCTTATATCGGCCGCGTTCGCGTAGCGGGTCGGACCGTACAGGAAGTGCGTACCGAAATCGCTAACCGCCTGGCGCAGTTTATCGAAAGCCCACAGGTTGACGTCAGCGTTGCCTCCTTCAAGTCGCAGAAAGCCTACGTGACCGGTGAAGTGACCACCTCTGGCCAACAGCCCATCACTAACGTGCCGCTGACTATTCTGGATGCGATCAACGCCGCAGGTGGCCTGACGGCCAATGCCGACTGGCGCAACGTGGTGCTGACGCACAACGGCAGCGAAGTGCCGGTTTCTCTGCAGGCGCTGATGCAAAATGGCGATTTGTCACAGAACCACCTGCTCTACGCAGGGGATATCCTGTTCGTGCCGCGCAATGACGATCTGAAAATCTTTGTCATGGGCGAAGTCAAACAGCAGAGCACGCTGAAAATGGACCGCAGCGGCATGACGCTTTCTGAAGCGCTGGGCAGTGCTCAGGGCATGGATCAGGCGACCTCTGATGCGACCGGTGTGTTTGTTATCCGTCCAATCAAAGGAAAAAACCGCACCAAGATCGCCAACATTTATCAGCTGAACCTGAAAGATGCGTCGGCGATGGTGATGGGTTCTGAATTCCAGCTGGAACCGTATGACATCGTCTATGTGACCTCAACGCCGCTGACGCGTTGGAACCGTGTTATTTCGCAGCTGACCCCAACTATCACCGGTATTTATAACGCTAGCGAAAACGCACAAATCATTCACAGATGGTAACGGCGGGGCATGATGATTAATTCAATCTTAGTGGTCTGCGTCGGCAATATCTGCCGTTCTCCTACGGGAGAACGGCTGCTGAAACAGGCGCTACCGGATAAAAAGATTGCCTCGGCCGGGCTGAGCGCGCTGGTCGACCATCCGGCCGACGAGACCGCCAGCAGCGTTGCCAGCGAACACGGGGTGTCGCTGGCGGGCCATCAGGCACAGCAGCTGACCTCCGCCCTGTGCCGGGATTACGATCTCATCCTGGTGATGGAAAAAAGGCATGTTGATCTGGTCAACCGCATTAACCCCTCCGTACGTGGCAAGACCATGTTATTTGGCCACTGGCTCAACCAGCAGGAAATAGCGGATCCCTATAAGAAAAGCCGCGATGCCTTTGAAGCCGTGTACGGATTACTCGAAAAAGCTGCCCAGAAATGGGTCACCGCATTAAGCCGATAGTTGGGATACTCGATGAATATAAAAAGTAAGGCGCCGACCGCGTCGAAAGAGGAAGCTGGCGGGTGGGATTTAGCACACCTTGTCGGACAGCTGGTTGATCATCGCTGGATTATCGTGGCCGTCACGGCCTTCTTCCTGCTGCTCGGCACGCTCTATACGCTGTTTGCCACACCTATCTACAGCGCGGATTCGCTGGTGCAGGTAGAGCAGAAAAGTCCTAATACCGTCCTGACCGATCTGACCGAGACCCCGGTGGAACCTGCTTCCGCCACGGAAATCCAGATCATCCAGTCTCGTATGGTCATTGGCAAAACCGTAGACGATTTGGGCCTGAACATTCAGGTTGAGCAGAACCATTTCCCGGTCCTGGGTAAAGGCTTTGCGCGTCTGCTGGGTGAGAAACCGGCTAAAATCGCCGTGTCTCGCCTTGATATGCCGAAAAGCTGGAAAGATTCCAGCGTGAAGGTAGAGGTTACCGGTGCCGACAGCTTTACCGTTTCTAAAGACGGCAACGAGCTGTTCAAAGGTAAAGTCGGCCAGTTCCAGCAGCAGCATGGCGTTTCAATGCTGGTTAGCGGCATTGATGCCGAGCCGGGCAGCAGCTTTACCGTCACTAAGCTGTCGACGCTGGCAGCGATTGGTATGGTCACTAACAACCTCGCCGTAGCCGATAAAGGCAAAGACACTGGCGTGATGGGACTGACCTACACCGGTGAAGAACCTTAGCTGATTA